>NZ_JBHUAD010000056.1:0-20725 GCF_042789955.1 Oerskovia sp. NPDC056781 | reverse complement strand
GACCTGGTCTCCGCGCCCCGCCCCGTCGTGTCTCGCGGTCGTCGTGGGGCCCAACCCGGCGCGGTGGCTCGTCGAGATCGGGCTCGTTGTCGGTGGCGGGCCCGCCTGACCGACAACAGGCAGCATCTCGGAGGCGACGGTGTGCCGCCCCAGGGCGTCGCTGGCGCGTTCACAGGATCCTTCCGCGGGCTGCACCGGGTCTGCCCGTCGCCGGGGACCGACCGGCCCAGAACGGCCCGAACCGGTCGATAGGGTCGCTGCATGACAGGGGACAGCAGCACCACGGGGACGGGCGGGACCGGTGGCGACGCCAGCGCCGAGCCCGTGGTCGCCCACGCATCCGCACCCGCCACCCTGCCCGACAGCGCCCCCGCCCCGGCAAGCCGACGTCGCCCCGGTGGACGCGCCGTCGGGCTGGTGCTGTGGGTCCTGGGCGGGCTGGTCCTGGCCATGACGCTCGTGCGCGCCGTCCCGTACGACGGCGTCACGCCCCTCGCGCAGGTCGTCGGCGTCACGCCGTGGGTCGTCCCGCTCGCGCTGCTCGTGGCCGCGCCGGCCCTGGTCCTGCGGCGACGGTCGCTCGCGATCCTGTGCGGGGTCGCGCTCGCGGCGCAGGTCGCGTGGGTCGCGCCGTTCTTCGTGCCCGGGCAGGGCATCGAGACCGACGCCCGGAGGACGCTGCGGGTCCTGACGGTCAACGCGTACTTCGGGCAGGCGGACGCCGCAGCCGTCGTGCGGATGGTCCACGAGCAGGACGCGGACGTGCTCGCGGTCGTCGAGCTCACGGCCGACTTCCACGACCGTCTCGAGGCCGCGGGGATCGAGGCGGTCATGCCGCACCACGTCGACGCCAAGGTGGGCACGGGCTCGCCGGGGAGCGGCCTGTGGAGCAGGTCCGCGCTGACCGACCCCGACACGAGCGAGTGGAGCACGTTCGCCATGCCCGCAGCCACCCTCGACGTGGACGGTACGCCCGTGCGCGTGACCGCCGTCCACCCCGTCCCGCCGCTGCCCGAGATCACGGGCGTGTGGCACCAGGAGATGGCCGACCTCGCCCGGCGCGCGCACGACGAGCCGCTGCCCCAGGTGCTGCTGGGCGACTTCAACTCGACCTACGACCATGCGTCGTTCCGCGCGGTCCTCGGCGACCGGTTCCACGACGCGACGCGCACGGCCGGGCAGGGCCTGAACCTGTCGTGGCCCGTGGGGGAACAGGTCCCGACGTTCCTCGACCTCGACCACGTCGTGGTCGACGCGGGCATGCGGGTCGACGACCTCGCCTCGCTCGTCGTCCCCGGCTCGGACCACCGGGCGCTCGCTGTCACGGTGCAGGTGGCACCGTGAGCGCGCCCGTCCTGACCGAGGAGCGTCCGCCGTCGAGGGCGCGGCGCGCGGGTGCGGTCGCGTGGACGGTCGTGCTGTCGTCGTGCCTCGTGGGGGTGGGGGCGCTCACGCTCGCGCGCGCCCTGGGGTTCGACGGCGTCACGCCCCTCGCGCAGCTCGTGTCGCTCACGCCGTGGGTCGCCCTCGCGGCGCTCGTGGTGCTGCTGCTCTCGCTGAGCCGGCGGCGCTGGGTGCTCAGCGCGGTCGCAGCGGTGCTGGTCGTCGTGCACGCGGTGTGGCTCGTGCCGTTCTTCGTCCCTGGCCCCGGGATCGAGCCGGGCACGGACGGGACGCTGCGCGTCATGGCGACGAACGCCCTCTACGGGCGGGCGGACGCCCGGGCGGTGGTCGAGGCCGTGCGCGAGGAGGAGGTCGAGCTGCTGAGCGTCGTCGAGCTGACCGACGGGTTCGAGACCGCTCTCGTGGCCGCCGGGATCGAGGACGTGCTGCCGTACGCGTGGACGAGGACCCACCCGACCGAGGGGGCGGCGGGCAGCGGCCTGTGGAGCGCGACGCCGCTGACCGACCCACGTGACGGCGTGGCGAGCCGCTTCCACCAGCCGAGCGCCGTCGTCGGGGTGGACGGGACGTCCGTGCGGGTGACGGCCGTGCACCCTCACCCACCCACTCCCGGCGCGGTCGACCTGTGGACGGACGACCTCGCGCTGCTGCGCGACGCGGCGCACGCCGACCCCACGCCGCAGATCCTGCTCGGCGACTTCAACGCGACCTCCGACCACTCGGCGTTCCGCGACCTGCTCGGGGACCGTTTCGCCGACGCGACCCGGCTCGCAGGGCACGGCCTGAACCTGTCGTGGCCCGCCGACCGCCGCCACCCGCCGCTCGTGGACCTCGACCACGTGGTCGTCGACGCCGGTATGCGGGTCGACGACGTCGGTCCCGTCGCGATCCCCGGGACCGACCACCTCGCGATCCTGGCGACCGTGCAGGTCAGGCCCTAGGTTGGTGGCATGAGCGACGACGACACCGCCACCACGTACGAAGCTCGACTGCGCGACCTGCTCGAGGACCGCATGGAATCGGGCCGCGTCCTGGCCGAGCGGGCCGAGCAGGTCGCGGCCGCCAAGACGGCGCTCGAGGAGGCCGAGCGCGAGTACGCCACGGCGTTCTCGGACGCGCTCGCCGCGGGCTGGACCGAGGCCGAGCTGCGCAAGGTCTTCAAGTCCCTCGGTGTCCCGGTGCCCACGCGCCCGCGCCGCAGCAAGAGCACGGGCGTCAAGGCGCAGCCGCCGGTGCCCAAGCCACCCGTCGTGACGGCGCTGGCCCGCCGCCACGACGACACCGAGGTCATCGACGTCATCACGGCTTGAGCGTCGCGTCGCTGCCGACGCTCACGGACTTTCTCGGCCCTGCCAGGACCGCCTGAAAGCCGGAAAGCACCCGCCGAACCCCTGGTTCAACGGGCTCTCAGGTGGGATGATGATCTCGGTGTCTTCGCAGGTCAGAGCATATGAACGTGCTCTCGGGGGCGCCTGAGACGGAGGCCCGTCATGAACCGTTCCATCCAGACCGAGGACGACGTCGCGCGGCTGCTCGACGCCCTCTACTCCGAGGCCACCGAGCGGTGGGCCGCTCGCGGCGCCGCCGCCTGGCACGGCAGCGCAGCCTGGTGGGACTCCTTCTACACCGATCGGGACCGTGCCGTCCCGTTCTTCCGTGAGGCCCCCGAGGAGAGCCTCGTCGCCTGGCACCGGGCGGGTCTTCTACCGATCGGCCCGGGCACGCGTGTGCTCGAGCTCGGGTGCGGACCGGGGCGCAACGCGATCTGGTTCGCCCAGCAGGGCGCGACCGTCGACGCGCTGGACCTCTCCGGGACGGCTGTGAGCTGGGCGGAGGAGCGGGCATCCTCCGCCGGCGTGGATGTCCGCTTCGTGTGCGCGGACATGTTCGACTGGCCCGCCGAGGAGACGTACGACGTCGTCTTCGACAGCGGGTGCTTCCACCATCTCCCGCCGCACCGTCGGATCGGCTACCGCAGGCTCGTCGAGTCCTGGCTCCGGGACGGCGGATCCTTCGGACTGACCTGTTTCGCCGCCGCGGGGGACGGGTTCGCTGCGATGGGGTCCGAGGTCGACGACGTCGAGCTCTACCGCGGCGGGGCGCTCGCCGGCGGGCTCGCGTACGGCGCGGACGACCTCCGCGCCCTCTTCGAGGGGTTCACCGAGATCGAGCTGCGCAGGCTCGCACCGCAGGCCGCCGGTTCGTCGCTGTTCGGCGAGTCCTTCCTGTGGGGCGGGCTGTTCCGGTCCTGACGAGCGTCACGCCTCCCGGAACCCTGACCCCCGCTCGGCGAGCTCCTCGCCCAGGATGCGGATCGCCTTGGGCCCGACGCCGTGGAGCGCGAGCAGCTCCTGGGCGGTCGCGCGCGTGAGGTCCTCGTAGCGTGAGTACCCGTGGTGGGCGAGCTCGCGCGTCGCGACCTTGCCGATGCGTGGCGTGAGCTCGCCGGGCGGGGCGGCGGCGCGGTCGTCGGTCATGGCAGGGTCCTCCCGGTCGGCCCGCGAGCGGGCGTGGGCATCCAGCATCACCGAGGGACGGCCTCACCCGCGACCCCGGTCACGGCTTCCGCCCCCGGCACGGTCACCGCCACGGTCTCCATCTTCACCGCCACCGGCACACCGGCCGCGGCCACGGCGCCCAGACGGGCACGTATCGCCAGAACACGGCCCCGCCCGCGACCGACGTCGCGCCGACGACGAGCGCGGCGACCCCCAGCGGCGCGACGAGGGCGGTGCCCGCGACGACGAGCGGACCCGCGAAGGCCCCCGCGTCGTGCAGGAGCCGCCACGCCCCGAAGAACTCGGCACGCTGCGCGGGCGGTGCGACGTCGGCGCCGAGCGTCATGATGACGCCGTTGCTCAGCCCGTTCCCGAACCCGAGCACCAGGGCCACCACGGCCAGGGCCGTGACGCCGCCCGCCCACGGCGGCGCGAGGTAGCCCGCGGCCAGGACCGCGAGCGACGGGACGGCGAGAGCGCGCCGACCGAACCGGTCCATGAGGTACCCCGCGGGGATCGACACGAGCACGTCGAGCGCCGCGCTGGCACCGAAGACCAGGCTCGTCGTCGCGGCGTCGACGCTCAGGAGGTCGGCCCACAGGGGCAGGAGCACGGTGCGGGCCGTCCGCGAGAGCCCCATGAGCGCGGCGCCGAGGCCGAGCGTGCGCAGCAGCCGACGGTGCTCGACGAGCACGCGCCACAGCCCCGCCTCCCGGGCGGCCACGTCGCCGGGTGCGGCGCTCGCGCGGGGCGAGCGTCCGACGTCGGGCACGCGGCCCATGAGGACCGCCGTGACGCACACCGCGACGAGCTGCACCACGAACCCGCCGCGCGTCCCGACGGCCAGGATCGCGGCCGCCCCGAGGATCGGTCCGACGAAGAAACCGACCCGCATCATGGCAGCGACGCTCGACATGACGCGAGCGCGGCGCGTGAACGGGACCGCCTCGGCCAGGTACGTCTGGCGGGCGAGCCCACACACGGCCTGCGAGAGGCCCGCGAGGAACACGCCGACCGCGAGCGAGACGACCGACCACGAGACCAGGCAGAGCGCGACCCCGCCCACGGCCAGCACGCTCGCCCCGACGATCGAGCGTCGTTCCCCGAACCGGGACACGAGCCGCCCCGCAGGCAGGTCGCCGACGAGCTGACCGAGCCCGGCGAGCGCCACGACCAGGCCTGCGACGCCGAGCGACGCGCCGAGCTCGCGCGCGGCGAGCGCGACGACCGGTGCGGCCGCGCCCTGGGCGACCCCCCAGACCCCGGCGGGGACGTGGACGGTCCACGCCAGCCGGACCGGCGGGGCGCCCGTGCCCGCGCTCACGCCGGGACCGGCTCCGTGGTCCGGGCCCCCTCCTGCCCGACGGCGCCGCTCGCCTCGTCCGCGCCGCTCCCCTCGCGGAGCGCGCCCGTCGCGTAGCGGCTCTCGGGGCGCGCGAGGCCGAGGTGGTCGCGCAGGGTCGTGCCCTCGTACTCCGTACGGAACAGGCCACGCTCGCGCAGGATCGGCACGACGTGGTCGGCGAAGTCGTCGAGGCCGCCCGGCAGGTAGGGCGGCATGACGTTGAACCCGTCGGCCGCGCCCTGCGTGAACCACTCCTCGATCGTGTCCGCGACCTGCTCGGGCGTGCCCGCGACGACCCGGTGACCGCGCGCCCCCGCGAGGCGGTGGAGCAGCCCGCGGACCGTGGGCTGCTCGCGCTCGACGATGCCCGCCACGACCTGGAGGCGGCTGCGCGAGTTGTCGGTCACGTCGCCCGCGTGGGCGAACAGCTCGGCCGGGACGGGGCCGTCGAGCTGCGCATGGTCGAGGCGGACGCCCGTGAGCTTCTCGAGCTGGCGCAGACCGTACTCGGGCACCGTGAGCTCGTTGAACTCGCGCTCCAGGGCGCGAGCCTCCTCCTCGGTCGAGGCGATGAACGGGCTGATGCCCGGGAGGATCTTGACCGCGTCACGCGATCGTCCCAGCGCCTCGGCCCCGGCCTTGACGTCGGCGTAGAAGGCCTGGGCGTCGGACAGGCGCTGGTGCGCCGTGAAGATCGCCTCCGCGTACCGGCTGGCGAACGCGCGTCCCTCGTTCGACGCGCCCGCCTGGACGAGGACCGGGTGGCCCTGCGGCGAGCGGGCGGCGTTGAACGCCCCCTCGACGCGCAGGTGCTCGCCGCGGAAGGCCACGTCGTGGATCTTCGTGGGGTCGGCGTAGCGGCCCGACGCGCGGTCGATCAGGACGGCGTCGTCCTCCCAGCTGTCCCAGAGCCGGGTCGTGACCTCGACGAACTCGGCGGCTCGCGCGTACCGCTCGACGTGGTCGGGGTGGGAGTCCAGGCCGAAGTTGCGGGCCGCGTCCTCGCTCGCCGTCGTGACGATGTTCCACCCGGCGCGCCCGTTGCTCAGGTGGTCGAGGGTCGAGAAGAGCCGCGCCAGGTTGTACGGGTCGTAGAACGTGGTCGACGCGGTCGCGATCAGGCCGATCCGCGTCGTCGCGGCCGCGATCGACGCGAGCGTCAGGATCGGTTCGAGCCTGCCCACGCTGTTGAACTCGACGCCGTCGTGCAGGACGGGGCCGTCCGCGAAGAAGACCGCGTCGAACCTCGCGGCCTCGGCCGTGCGGGCGAGGTCGGTGTAGAAGCCGGCCGTGAAGATGCGCTCGGGCTGCGTGTCCGGGTGACGCCAGGCCGCCTCGTGGTGGCCGGCGGGGTGGATGAACAGGTTCAGGCTGAGCCGGCGGGCCGGTGCGTGCTCGGTCATGGTGCGTCCTCGGGTCGTGGGATGGGTCGGGAGAGGTTTCGTCCGGGGGCCGGGTCGATCACGGGCGACCCGTTCACGTGGTGCGCCAGCGCGAGAAGTGCCGTTCGAGGGTCACGAGCACGGCGTTGATCGAGACCCCGACGAGCGAGATCGCGATGATCCCGGCGTACATGTTCGTGATCTGGAAGTTGAACTGGGCGTAGGTGATGAGGTAGCCGAGGCCGGCCTTGGCGCCGACCATCTCGGCCGCGATGAGCACGAGGATCGAGCTCGTCCCGGCCATGCGGATCCCCGTGAAGATCGTCGGGACGGCAGCAGGCAGCACGACCTTCTGGAACAGCCGGACGGGCGGCAGCCCGAGCGACCGGGCCGACTTCACGAGCAGCGGGTCCACCGTCCGGACCCCGGCGATCGTGTTGAGGAGGATCGGGAAGAAGCACGCGTAGACGACGAGCGTGATCTTCGACGTCTCGCCGATCCCCAGGATCAGGATGAACACGGGCAGGAGCGCCAGGGCCGCGGTGTTGCGGAACAGCTCGAGGAACGGGCCGAGGAACTGGGCGACGCTCGCCCACCAGCCGATCGCGATACCCAGCGGGATCGCGAGCAGGACCGCGATCGCGAATCCCGTGCCCGCCCGCGTCAGGCTCGTCCCGACGTGCTTGCCCAGCTCGCCGCTCATGAGCAGCTCCCAGAAGGACTCGAGCACCGCGCTGAGCGGGGGCAGGAAGACCTTGTCGACCAGCCCGAGGCGCGGCGCGACCTCCCAGATCACCAGGAAGAGCACGATCGCGGCCGACGCCCGCAGAACACGGACCCCGACGCCCCGCAGGCGGGCGCCGACGGAGGGCGTCGGGTCCTGGTCGGCCGTGAGCACCTGACGGCGTCCGAGCGTGAGCGGGTCGGCGAACGCGACGCTGTCCTGCGCAGGGCGGGCCAGGGGCTCGCCCCGTGCGGGGGCGTGCGGGGTCACGGTGCTAGACATGGGCGTCCTCCTTGGCGTGGAGCGCGCTCCACACCTCGTGCCGGTACCGGCCGAAGCGCGCCGACGAGCGGACGTCGTCGTGCTCGCCGTCGTCGATGCCGGGGTCCGCGGCCCCCGCGAGGTCCACGTCGATCACGGTCTGCAACCGGCCCGGGCGCGGCGTCATGACCGCGACGCGCTGCCCCAGGTACACCGACTCCTCGATGCCGTGCGTGATGAAGACGATCGTCTTGCCCGTCGCGCGCCAGATGCGCAGCAGCTCGTCCTGGAGGGACTCGCGCGTCTGGGCGTCGAGGGCCGCGAACGGCTCGTCCATGAGGAGCACCTCGGGGTCGAACGCGAGGCTGCGCGCGATCGCGACGCGCTGCTTCATACCGCCCGAGAGCTCGTGCGGGTACCGGTCCGCGAAGGCCGTGAGGCCGACGAGGTCCAGGTACTCGTCGGCGACGCGGGCCCGTGGGCCTCGCGCGACGCCCTTGTCCTCCAGCCCGAGCTCGACGTTCGCGCGGGCCGTTCGCCAGGGGAGCAGCGCGTACTGCTGGAACACCACGCCCCGGTCGAGGCCCGGCCCCGTGACGGGCGAGTCGTCCAGGAGGATGCGACCCGACGTCGGCTCGGTGAGCCCGCCCAGCAGGTCCAGCAGCGTCGACTTGCCGCAGCCCGAGGGCCCGACGACCGTCAGGAACTCGCCCGCGCGGACGTCGAGCGTGAAGTCCTCGACGGCCGTGAACCGCTTGCGTGCCCCGCGGCCCCCGGCCGCGTCGCGCACGATGAACTCCTTGTGCACGTGCTCGAGGCGGAGCTTGGGGGTCGAGCCCGGAAAGTCCGCGGCCTCTGCGGCCTCCGCGGAACCCGCCGCGCCAGGCCGGGACGTCGTGACCGCCACCGTGCCGCTCACGGCGCGACCTCGACGGGCTCGCCGTCGGGGCCCGCGTCCTTCGCGTAGGTCCCGTTCGCGTAGGGGTTGTGCTCGTTGGTGTAGATGTCGCCGGGCGAGAACTGGTCCTTCTCGAGCTCACCCTCGCGCACGAGCCAGTCGATCCACGTCGCGATCTCCTCCTCGGCGATCACGCCGCCGGGGGCCGTGATGCTCGCGGACTTCCAGTAGGGCACCAGCTCGGTGCTCTCGCCGCGCCCACGCCCCTCGATGATCGACGTGTACCGGGCGCGCACCTCCTCGACCGGGGTGACCTGCGCCCACCGGATCGCGCGCGCCGTGCCCTGCACGAAGTCCTTCACGACCTCGGGGTTCTTCGCGATGTACTCGTCGCGGAAGATGTACGTCCCGTAGGAGAAGTTCCCGTAGAGCGAGGTCTCGCTGAAGAGCTGCGTGATCCCGCCGCGCTCCAGGGCCTTGTCCTGGAAGACGCGCGAGAGCCCGACGACGTCGACCTGCCCCTCGCGCAGCACCTGCTCGGCGTTCACGGGAGGCACGACGACGAGCTCGACCTGGTCGATCTCCTCGGCGCTCAGCCCGCCGCGCGAGAGCCACTCGCGGATGAGGAACTCGCTCTGCGCGCCCAGCGTGTTGACGCCGATCGACCTCCCGACCAGGTCCCGGGGCTCGGTGATAGGGCTGCCCTCGACCGTGTAGAAGCCGCCGTAGGACAGCTCGTCCGAGCCGTAGTAGGAGATGACGGACGTGATGGGCGAGCCCGACGCCTTGAGCTTGACGATCGCGCCGTTGAACGCGCCACCGAAGTCGGTCGAGCCCGTCGCGGCGGCCTGGATGCTCTGCGGGCCACCGGTCGAGTCGCCGACCCACTCGAGCTCGACGTCCTCGTAGTAGCCGAGGTCCGCCGCGAGCTCGGGGAACGTCACCTGACCGACCGAGCCGTCGTAGCGCAGCACGGCCTTGCCGGACTCGCCGACCGTGGCCTCCTCGGCGCTCGCGGCCGAGCACGCCACGAGCGTCACGGCGAGGGCCGCGGTCAGCGCGGCCCGGACGGCGGTGCGGACCGGGTGGTGGGCGTGGGGTCTGAGGGTACGGGGCATGGGAGCTCCAGGGAGTCGGGTACGGGTGCCCTGCCGTCCGCGAGCACGCCGACGGCAGGGTGGGAAGGGTGGTCGCTCGGTCCGCCGGTACGCGAGATGTGCGACGGCGCGAGCGGGACGGTGAGCGCGCGAGGAGCGCGGAGCCGGTCGTCGACGCGAGCGACGGCCGGGCCGGGTCGGGACTATCGACAGAGACAGCCGGCGACGCGACGCAGGTCGACGGCGCGGCGCACCACGAGGCGCACCGGTGTCCCGGCGCGCTCGTGGAGGCTGACGTCGAAGCGCATGGCGGCGATCCTGGCGGCAGCCGCCGGGACGGCACAAGGCCCCATCCGGTCCCCGAGACGATGTTTCGCCCGGTTCCTCCTGGTTAACCGGTGAACGGGCCCGACGGCGCTGCGCACCACGAGGGGGCCGGGTGACGACGGGCGCTGGTCGCGTGGGCGTCGGGGCCTGGAGCTGCGGTCAGGCCAGCGCCCTGACCGCCTCGATCGTGTCGGCCTCGTCGGCGGTCTTGTCGTCGCGGTAGCGCAGCACGCGCGCGAAGCGCAGCGCGAGCCCGCCGGGGTACCGCGTGGACCGTTGGAGCCCGTCGAACGCGATCTCGACGACCTGCTCGGGCCGCACGTGCACGACGTAGTCGGTGCGCGAGGTCTCGAGCGCGAGGAACCGCTCGGTCTGCCAGCGCAGCATCTCGTCGGTCATGCCCTTGAACGTCTTGCCGAGCATCACGAACCCGCCCTGGGGGTCGCGGGCGCCCAGGTGGATGTTGGACAGCAGGCCCGTCCGGCGCCCTGACCCCCACTCGACCGCGAGCACCACGAGGTCGAGCGTGTGCCGCGGCTTGACCTTGACCCACCCGGCACCGCGGCGCCCGGCGGCGTACGGCGCGTCGAGCGACTTCACGACCACGCCCTCCTGCCCCTCGCGCACGGCCTCGGCGAAGAACTCCTCCGCGGCGCCGGGGGAGGAGGTCCTCAGGCGACGGACCGTGAACGACCCCGCGACCCGGTCGAGCACGTCGAGCCGTTCGTGCAGCGGGGCGTCGATCAGGTCGTCGCCGTCGGCGTGCAGCACGTCGAAGAAGTACGGGCGGAGCGCGAGCGCCCCCGCGAGCGTGGCCTCGCTCGCCTCGCCGTCCGTGGCACGCGCACCGCCGGCGTCCCCACCGCCCGCACCGGGGGCGTCCCGCGTGGCCGACCGGGCGGCCGTCTCCTGGAAGGGCCTGGCCACCCCGTCCGGTCCGACGACGAGGGCCTCGCCGTCGAGCACGAACTGCTCCGAGGCCAGGGAGCGCGCGTCCGCGACGATCTCCGGGACGCGCGAGGTGATGTCGTCGAGCGAACGTGTGAACACCCGCACCTCGTCGCCGTCCCGGTGGACCTGGATGCGGATGCCGTCGAGCTTGACGTCGACCGATACCCGGCGTCCCGGGGCGTCCGCCGCGGGTGGGACACCGAGCTTGTCGAACGCTGCCGCCACGTCGGGGGCCGACTGCGCGAGCATGGGCCGCACGGGGCGACCCACCTCGAGGCCGAACCCGGCCAGGGCGGTGAGCGCCGCCGTCGGGCCGGGGGCTTCGAGCGCCGCGCGCGCGACCGGACCCGTCGCGCCGCGCAGCATGACGGCACGACGCACCGCGTCGACCGGGACGTCCGCAGCCTCCGCGACCGCGTCCACGACCAGGGCGTCGAGCGCGCCCTGCCGCAGGTCGCCCGCGACCAGGCCGCGCAGGAACGACTGCTCGCGCTCGGTCGCGGCCGCGAACAGCGCCGCGGCCGCGGCGGACCGGGCGGTGTCCGAGCCGGGACCCGAGAGCGCCGCCATCTCCTCGAACGTCGCGTCGACCGCCTCGACCGTGAGCGTCGGCGCCGCGGCAGGAGGCGGGAGCGAGCGCAACGACGCCCAGCCGAGCCCCGTGCGCCGCTGCCGCAGCTCGCCCGCGAGGTAGGACACGACGATCTCGACGTCGTCACCGGGCCCGTCTGCCTCCCCGCCCGGCGCAGCCCGGCGCAGCAGGTCGGCCAGCGCCGCACGTTTGGCGAGGCGCGAGCGGGTGGCGGCGACGGCGTCGGACGTGGCGGCGACCTCGGCGAGCAGCATGTCTCATCCTCGCGCCACCCCGCCCGGCACGCTCGGCCAGCCCGACGGCGGCGCCCGGCCCTGCGGGCCGACTCACCTCCGGGCTACGCTGCCCGGACCGTCGACGAAGGAGTGGGACGTGGAGATCGCGGGCAAGGTCGCGCTGGTGACCGGAGGGGCCTCGGGCCTGGGGCGGGCGACCGTCGAGGAGCTGGTCGGCGCCGGGGCGCGCGTCGTGGTCGCGGACCTGGCGGGCTCGCCCGGTCAGGCGCTCGCGGACGCCCTGGGCGACGCGGTCCGGTTCGTGCCGACCGACGTCACGAACGAGGACGACGTCTCGCGCGCCCTCGACGCCGCCGCCGCCCTGGGCGGGCTGCACGTCGCGGTGAGCTGCGCGGGGATCGTGCTCGCGCGGCGCGTGCTCGGCAAGGGCGGCGTGCACGACCTCGCGTCGTTCCAGAGGGTCGTGACCGTGAACCTGGTCGGGACGTTCAACGTCGCGCGGCTCGCGGCCGAGCGCATGGTCGACCTGGGGGTCTCCGGCGGTGACGCGGGTGGGGAGTCGCGCGACGAGCCCGAGGAGCGCGGCGTGATCGTGAACACCGCGTCGGTCGCGGCGTTCGACGGTCAGGTGGGCCAGGCCGCCTATGCGGCGTCGAAGGGCGGGGTCGCCGCGATGACGCTGCCGCTCGCGCGCGACCTCGCGGACCGTCGCATCCGGGTCATGGCGATCGCGCCCGGCATCTTCAGCACGCCCATGATGGCTTCCCTGCCGCCCGAGGCGCAGGAGTCGCTCGCGGCCCAGGTGCCGCACCCGCGCCGACTCGGCCGCCCCGAGGAGTTCGCGCGGCTGGTGCGCGCGATCGTCGAGAACCCCATGCTCAACGGCGAGGTGATCCGGTTGGACGGCGGCATCCGGATGGCGCCGCGCTGATGGAGGTGTCCGATTCGGACCGGTTCGCGTCTCAATCTCTACTGGTTCGGTCCAGAATGCGGACGGTTGAGCCAAGTCGTTGACACGCCCGGTGGCCAGGCATACATTCCGGGCCATCGGCAGACGCCCCGTCCGCCGCACCCACGCACCGACGACCGGAGGAGGACCCGTGGACACCAGCGTCACGCTCGCCACGTCCCCCGCCGGTCCCGCACGTCGAACGTGTTGTTCCCCCGGGCGCCCCGTCGTCCCGGGCCGCGTCTGTTGTTGAGCCTGCGCTCCTCCTGACGTCTCCCGAGCCGCACCGGCTCGCCCCTGAACCGCCCCGCCCGTGAACGGGTCGCCGCGGCATGCCGATCTGCGGCGAGCCACGCCACCCGCCACCGCGCCCGGCGGTCCACCCGCTGCACCCCAGTTCTCGCGACCCGTCGCGGCCGTCCGCCGACCCCTGCGGCAGCGGCCGAACGACCCCGCACCCGACCTCCCGGAGTGGAACGACCCATGCCTGACTCGAACCTGACGCCACTGTTCGCCCCCACCTCCCAGCCCGACGAGCAGTCCGCGTCCCGGTCCGCCGAGGACGACCTCGACGCGCTCGCCGGGATCGACGACCTGCTCGACGAGCGCCCGCGCCGCTCGGTGCACCTCGGCGTCGACCTGTCCGACGCCGGAGCGCGGGCGGGTGCGTGGCGGGCCGTGGGCTCGCAGTCGCCGCGCCTGTTCGACGCGCACCGGCTCCAGGAGCTCGTGGCGACCGCCGAGCGCGGCGTGCTCGACTTCGCGCTGTTCGACGACACGTTCTCGCTCCAGCCCACGCGCAACACGACGCTCCGCGGCCGGCTCGACGCGGCCCTCGTGGCCTCGCGCCTCGCCCCCCGCTCGACGGGGATCGGCCTCGTCGCGACGGTCGACACGACGCACACCGAGCCCTTCCACGTCTCCAAGGCGATCGCGACGATCGACCACGTGAGCTCGGGCCGCGCCGCGTGGCAGGTCGGCTGGTCGACGACCGAGGCCGCCGCCGCGCTGTTCGGGCGCAAGGAGGCTCAGGGCGCCGTGGACGCGGTGGCCGAGGCCGAGGAGGCGATCGAGGTCGTGAGCCGACTCTGGGACAGCTGGGAGGACGACGCCGAGATCCGCGACGTCCCCTCCGGTCGGTTCATCGATCGCGACAAGGTGCACTACGTCGACTACGACGGCGTCCGGTTCGCCGTGAAGGGCCCCTCGATCACGCCCCGCTCGCCCCAGGCGCAGCCCCCGGTCGTGGTGCGCGGGGACTCCGCGGAGGCGCTGGCACTCGCGGGCCGCCGCGCCGACGTCGTGCGGGTGCGGGCCACGACGCTCGACGCGGCCCGGGCGCTGCGCGACCAGGTGCGCGCAGCGGCCGCCGAGGCGGGTCGCGACCCCGACGAGCTCCGCGTCCTGGTCGACCTCTACGCCGTGATCGGGCAGGACCGAGCCAGCGCCCAGGCGCGGCTCGACCTGCTCGAAGGGCTCGAGGGCGTCACGTGGGACACCGACTCGCTCACGCACGTGGGTACGGCCCGCGACCTCGCGGAGGTCGTCGAGGAGTGGTTCGAGGCGGGCGCCGCGGACGGGTTCACGATCCGTCCGTCCTCGCTGCGCACGGACCTCGACGCGCTGGTCGACGGCGTCGTGCCGCTGCTCCAGGAGGCCCGCGTCTTCCGGTCGGCCTACCCGGGCACGACCCTGCGGGACACCCTGGGGCTCGCCCGCCCCGCCAACCGCTACGCCGCCGCGATCGCCTGAGGACCCGCCACCATGACACACCCCACCCCCACCTCGTCGGCCC
The DNA here is from genome assembly GCF_042789955.1 of Oerskovia sp. NPDC056781. Taxonomy (NCBI): domain Bacteria; kingdom Bacillati; phylum Actinomycetota; class Actinomycetes; order Micrococcales; family Cellulomonadaceae; genus Oerskovia; species Oerskovia sp. NPDC056781. Next base: position 6,266 of record NZ_JBHUAD010000056.1, on the reverse strand, counting down.
GCTCGCACGACGGCCGGCCCCGCAAGCAGATCCACCTGGGCGTCCACTTCCCGGGCGTCAACAACACGACCGTGTGGAGCGACCCGGCCTCGCGCAGCCAGATCGACTTCACGTCGTTCGAGCACCTCGCGCGCCGGGCCGAGGCCGCGAAGCTCGACTTCTTCTTCCTCGCCGAGGGCCTGCGGCTGCGCGAGCACAAGGGGCAGATCCACGACCTCGACGTCGTCGGCCGCCCCGACACGCTCCCGGTCCTGGCGGCGCTCGCCGCGGTCACCGACCGCCTGGGCCTCGCGGGCACCGTCAACACGACGTTCAACGAGCCCTACGAGCTGGCCCGCCAGTTCGCGACGCTCGACCTCCTGTCCGGAGGGCGCGCGGCCTGGAACCTGGTCACGAGCCCCGACGCCTTCACGGGGGCGAACTTCCGCCGCGGGGGCTTCCTGCCCTACGAGGAACGGTACGAGCGCGCGGGCGAGCTCGTCGCCCTGGCCCGGCAGCTGTGGGACTCGTGGGACGACGAGGCCGTGGACGAGGACGAGCTCGTGCGGACGGGGTCCGTGCGTCCGTTCGCGCACCAGGGCAAGCACTTCGACGTGTCCGGCCGGTTCGAGACCCCGCGCGGGCCGCAGGGGCACCCCGTCCTGTTCCAGGCGGGAGACTCGGCCGACGGGCGCGACTTCGCGGCGGCGACCGCCGACGTCGTCTTCTCGGCGCACTCCGCGTTCGAGGACGGCCAGGCGTTCTACGCCGACGTGAAGTCCCGCCTCGCGGCCCACGGTCGCGACCGCGACTCGCTCAAGATCCTCCCCGCGACGGTCGTCGTCCTGGGGGACACGGCCGAGGAGGCCGCCGAGCGTGCGCGGGAGATCCGGCTCCAGCAGGTCCCGGGTCGGACGGCGATCGCGTTCCTCGAGCAGGTCTGGGGGCGGGACCTCACGGCGTACGACCCCGAGGGGCCGCTGCCCGACGTCGAGCCCGACCTCGACCACCTGAACATCACGCGCGGCCGCGTCCGGCACATCAAGGATCCGGCGCCCGTCGTCAAGGCGTGGCGCGAGAAGGCCGCAGCCAACGGCTGGTCCATCCGGGACCTCGTGATCGAGGTGTCGGGCCGCGGCGGGTTCGTCGGCACGGCCCAGCAGGTCGCCGACGACATCGACCGCCACGTGCAGGAGGACGCGTCGGACGGCTTCATCCTCGTGCCGCACCTGACGCCCACAGGCCTCGACGACGTGCTCGACCAGGTCGTGCCGCTGCTCCAGGAGCGCGGCTCGTTCCGCACCGAGTACACGGGCACGACGCTCCGCGACCACCTGGGGCTCTCGCGCCCCGAGCCGGGTGCGGGGACCACCGCGAGCGCCGCGTCCGCCACCCCGTCGCACTCCGCCTGACCCAGCCCGGCCCAGCCCGACCCGTCCGACCCGTCCGACCCGTCCGACCACCGCCCGACCACCAGCCCCGAAGGAGCATCATGACGACGAGCACCACGTCCCCGGCAGGCGTCACCTCGCGCGGCCGCCACACGGCGTCCGCACCGACGGGCACGCCCGTCGAGCCGTCCGGCGGCTCGGCGCCGAGCGCCGCCGCGGCCGCGTGGTCGGCGTGGCACGCCGAGCGTGAGCGCACCCTGCGCGAGCAGCACGGCTGGCTCACGCTCACGTCGCTGCACTGGGTCCCGGAGTCCCCGACGTCCTTCTCGGGCCTGCCGGGTCAGTGGTGGTCGGACGCGGACGGCGTGCACCTGCGCGCCGCGGCGGCCGACGCGATCGTCCCGGCCGGCGGTCAGGACGCGCTGCGCGGCACGCACGTCCAGGACGTCGCGGAGGGCGCGTCGACGTTCGTCGCGACCTTCGTGCCCGACGGCGCCGACCCGGCCTCTCCGGTCGCGGTCGAGCTCGTGCGGCGCACCGGGCGCTACGGGCTGCGCGTGCGTGACCCCCGGGCCCGCACCCGGGTCACGTTCGAGGGAGTCCCGACCTTCGCCTACGACCCGTCGTGGGTCCTCGACGCACCGGTCCGCTGGTACGACGAGCCGGTCGCGGAGGTCGTGGGCGGTGCGCAGCCCGGGCTGGAGCACCACGTGCAGGTCGTGGGCGAGGTCGACGTCACGCGCGACGGACTGACGACGACCCTGCGGCTCACGGGCACGCCGGGCGGCAGCGCGAGCCTGCTGTTCACCGACCCGGCCCCCGGCGTCGCGGACTGGCGCGTGCTGTTCGTCGACCGCGCCGCGGCCTCCGACGAGGTCGAGGTCCCTGACGAGGTCGGGGGCGCCGACGGCGGGGGCGCGGCCGGGCCGGGCGCCGTCCGGACGCTGCGGCTCGACCTGAACCGCACGCTCAACCTGCCCTACGCGTTCACCGACTTCGGCACGTGCCCGCGCCCGGTCGAGGGCAACGTCCTGCCGTTCTCGGTCGAGGCGGGGGAGAAGGTGCCGCGATGAGCGTGCCCACGACGGCGGTCACGATCCGCTCCGTGCACCTGCACGACCCTCTCGTGCGCCCGCTGCTCGACGAGCTCGCGCACGAGTACGCCTCCCGCTACCGCAGCCTCCTCGACGAGGACGACCTGCGCGCCGAGATGGAGCACTATCCGGCGGCCGACTTCGCGGCCCCGCACGGCGATCTCGTGCTGCTCCTCGCGGACGGCGAGCCGGTCGCGGGCGGTGCGTTCCGCCGTCGGGCAGAACCGGAGGTCGGCGACCCCGCGCGCCGGACCCGGCCCGACGCCGGCCCGCACGCCCGGGGCGCCACGCACTCCGACGACGGTGTCCCCCTCGTCGCGACCGCCGAGCTCAAGCGCATCTGGACCCACTCGGCCCACCGGCGGCGCGGGCTCGCCCGCCAGGTCCTCGGCGAGCTCGAGCAGCGCGCGGCCGAGCGAGGCTACCCCCGGATCTACCTGACGACCGGGCCTCGCCAGCCCGAGGCCGCAGGCCTCTACCTCAGCGCGGGATACACCCCATTGTTCGACGTGACGCGCGACCCCGAGGAGATCGGCCCTCTGGCGTTCGAGAAGTGGCTCTGTCCGCACGTGTCAGAACCGGCGTGACCCCGAGGTCACGCTCGCTCTGACACGGCAGTTCCAGCCCACGCCCACCGCCCTTCTCCCACCGAGGTCCACCATGAGCACCCTGTCCCTCCCGCAGGACGAGTCGCGCCAGCTCGCCCCACCCCCCGGGTCCCTGCCCGACCCTCCGGGCGTCACCGTCACCACCGACCGATCCCTCGCCGACGGGCCCACGACTCCCGACGAGGCCGCCCCGCGCTGGGAGGACCTCGAGGTCGTCCCGGCCCGCCATCCGGGGCGCTGGGTCGCGACCGCGTTCGTCGCGGTCCTGCTCGCGATGGTCGTCAGCTCGCTCGTGACCAACCCCAAGTGGGAGTGGTCGGTCGTCGCGCAGTACCTGACGTGGCCCTCGGTCCTGGGCGGGCTGTGGGGGACCATCCGGCTGACGGCGGTCGCCGCGGTCATCGGGTTCGGGCTCGGGACGGTCCTCGCGCTCATGCGACTCTCGCGGTCGCCGCTGCTCCAGGCCGTGTCGTCGGCGTACACGTGGGTGTTCCGGTCGGTGCCGCTGATCCTGCAGCTCCTGCTCTGGTACAACCTGGCCTACCTGTACCCGACGCTCTCGCTCGGTATCCCGTTCGGCCCCGGGTTCCTGGAGTTCGGGACGCTCGACGTGATCGACAAGTTCGGCGCCGCGATCCTGGGCCTGGGCCTGTCGCAGGCCGCCTACTCCTCGGAGATCGTGCGCGCCGGGATCCTCTCGGTCGACCAGGGCCAGCACGAGGCCGCGGCCTCCCTGGGCATCCCACGCTCGCGCCAGACGCTGCGCATCGTGCTGCCGCAGGCCATGCGGACCATCGTGCCGACCTCGGTCAACGAGATCATCGGCCTCGTCAAGGGGACCTCGGTCGTGTACGTCCTCGCGTACGGCGAGCTGTTCTACACGATCGGCGTCATCTACGGCCGCAACCAGCGCGTCGTCCCGCTGCTCATGGTCGCGGCCATCTGGTACCTCATCATCACGACGGTCCTGACGATCGCGCAGTACTACGTCGAGCGGCACTACGCCAAGGGTGCCGTCCGCACGCTGCCCCCGACCCCGGTCCAGCGCGTCCGGTGGACGCTCCAGGTCGCGTGGTCCCGGATCACCGGACGCCCTGCGCCCGCCCACCTGCCACCCGCCTACGCGGCACGCGCCGCCGTCGGGCGCGGTCACCTGACCCGCACAGGGGCGACCGACAGCCACCCCGGAGGTGCCGCATGACCGCCACGACCGTCCACCCCGCGACCGGGCCGACCGGGCCGACCACCTCGGCCACGACGCCCCTGGGCCTCGTCGAGGTCCGCGGCGTCCACAAGTCCTACGGCACGCTCGAGGTGCTCGCGGGCATCGACCTCGTGGTCCGCCCGGGCGAGGTGACCGTGATCCTCGGCCCGTCCGGCTCGGGGAAGTCGACGCTGCTGCGTGTCATCAACCACCTGGAGAAGGTCGACCGCGGGTTCGTCGCGGTCGACGGCGATCTCATCGGGTACTCCCGCCGGGGAGACACGCTGCGCGAGCTCAAGGAGAAGGACATCCTCGTCCAGCGGACCCGGATCGGGTTCGTGTTCCAGAGCTTCAACCTCTTCCCGCACCTCACGGCCCTCGAGAACGTCGTCGAGGCGCCCGTCTCGGCACAGGGCCGACCGCGCGCCGAGGTCGAGGTCGAGGCGCGCGAGCTCCTGGCCCGGGTCGGTCTCGCCGACAAGGTCGACGCCCGCCCGCGCCAGCTCTCGGGCGGCCAGCAGCAGCGCGTGGCGATCGCCCGCGCGCTCGCGACCCGGCCCCGCGTCCTCCTCTTCGACGAACCGACGTCGGCGCTCGACCCCGAGCTCGTCGGCGAGGTGCTCGACGTCATCAAGGATCTCGCGCACGGCGGCACGACCATGGTCGTCGTCACGCACGAGATCGGCTTCGCCCGCGAGGTCGCCGACACGGTCGTCTTCATGGACGCGGGCCGCATCGTCGAGCAGGGACCGCCCGCCCAGGTCCTCGACGCGCCACGCCACGACCGGACCAAGGCCTTCCTCGACAAGGTCCTGTGAGGCCGAGGCACGTCTGCTGCCCGGTCCGCGTCACCCACCCCACCGCACTCCCACCCACCACGAAAGAGAACACGATGTCCCTGCACACCTCCGGCGCGCCCGCCCGCTCCTCCGCGGCGTCCCGCACCGGCCGCCGCCCCGCCCGCCTCTCCCACCGCGCGGTCGCCGCCGTCGCGACCCTGCCCCTCCTCGCGCTGCTCGCGGCGTGCGCGACGAACGCCGACGCCGAGCCCGGCGCGGCGGACAACGAGAAGGCCGCCGAGGCTGCCGGCCTCGTGATCGACACCTCGCCCGACCAGGAGTTCATCCACACGACCGAGTCGCCCGAGGCGATCGCGCTCCTGCCCGAGGACGTCAAGGCGGCAGGGGTCCTCAAGGTCTCCACCACCGCGGGCGGGCTGCCGCCCCTGGGGTTCCTCGCGGACGACGACAAGACGCCCATCGGCAACGAGCCCAACATCGCCGTCCTCGTCGCGGACGCCCTGGGTCTCGACCTCGAGCTCGAGGTCAAGGCGTGGGCCGACTGGCCCCTCGCGCTGCAGTCCGGGGACGTCGACGCCGTCATCTCGAACGTCACCGTGACGGAGGAGCGCAAGGAGCTGTACGACTTCTCGTCCTACCGCAACGACCAGCTCGGCTGGCTCGCGGGCGCATCGAACGACAAGGTGCCCCCGATCAAGGAGGCCAAGGACATCGCGGGCCTCACGGTCGGGGTCGGGTCGGGCACCAACCAGGAGAAGATCCTGCTCGCCTGGAACGAGGAGAACGTGGCCGCCGGCCTCGACCCCATCAAGGGCGGGGAGCCCGAGTACTACGAGGACTACAAGGACGCGCTGCTCGCGGTCGCCTCGGGTCGCCTCGACCTGTACGTGGGCCCCAACGCGAGCCTCGCGTACAGCGCCGCGACCGCGCCCGACCAGTACAAGGTCGTCGGCACGCTCAACGGCGGCTGGCCCGCGACGGCGCAGATCGCGGTCGCGACCCTCAAGGGCAGCGAGCTCGCCCCGGCCGTCACGGCGGCGATCAACCACGCGATCGAGGACGGCAGCTACGCCAAGCTCCTCGAGCACTGGGGCCTGGAGGACGAGGCGATCGCCGCCTCGGAGACCAACCCGCCCGGGCTGCCCAAGCCCTGACCGGACGGCCGCCCGGCCCGCGGGGCTCCTCCTGGG
>NZ_JBHUAD010000055.1:0-20993 GCF_042789955.1 Oerskovia sp. NPDC056781 | reverse complement strand
CCCTCGGGGCGTGCGGGGGTGGTGCGTCGTCTCTCGCGCCGTGGTCGCCCGGGCTCAGCGCCCTGGCGCGCCCCGGCGGACCGGCGAGCGCCGGCTCACGTGCACGCCGGCAGGCTCTCGCCCTCACCCGCGCCGATCGCGACCATCGCGTCGCGGGCCTCCTCGAGCGTCGAGACCTTGACGACGCTCAGCCCCTCGGGAACGTTGCCCACGACCTCGTCGCAGTTCGACGCGGGTGCGAGGAACCACGTGGCCCCGTCCCGCTTGGCACCGTAGAGCTTCTGCTGGATACCGCCGATGGGCCCCACGTTCCCCTCGACGCTCATGGTCCCGGTACCGGCGATCACGGTCCCGTTGGCCTCGTCCTCGGGCGTGAGCCGGTCGATGATCCCGAGCGCGAACATGGTCCCCGCGCTGGGGCCGCCGATGTCCTCGATCTGGATCGAGACGTCGACCGGCAGGTCGAAGGCCGGGTCGATGAAGACCCCGAGGATCGCCTTGCCGTCGGCCTCCTGCGTCGTGATCGTCAGGTCGACGGCCTCGCCGGCGCGCTCGACCCCGAGGACGACGTCGTCGCCCGGCGTCACGGTCGCGAGCTCGTCGATGAGGTCCTGGTACGTCACGACGTCCTTGCCGTTCACGGTCGTGATGACGTCCCCGTTCTCGACGACCCCCTCCGCGCCGGTGTCCTTCGCGGCACCTTGGATCGTGAGGGTCGCGGGCACCTCGTAGCCCAGCTCGGTCAGCGCCGCGACGGTCGCCGTCTCCTGCGAGGAGAGCATCTCCTGCTGGCTCTCCTGCTCGCTCTGCTCCTGCGTGACGTCGCGCGGGAACGTCTCCTCGACGGGGCGCACCGAGCGCGACCGCTCGGCCCACCCCTCGACGACCTGGACGAGGTTCGCCGGGTACCCGGGCCCGCCCGCGACCGAGACCGTGGTGAGCAGCAGCTCGCCCGTCGAGTCGTACGTCTCGGCGCCCTCGATCGTGATGAGGTCCTGGTCGTGCTGCGCACCGAGCGTGTCCTGCGTGGGTCCCGGCGAGCGCACGACGTACGGCGCAGGCATGACGGCGAGGCCGGCGACCAGGAGGGTCGTGGCCAGCACGGAGATGCCGAGCGTGAGCGAGCGCCGCGTCACGGGCGGGGGCGTGTAGTCCTCGTCCGGCGCGGGGCCGAACAGGTCGGCAGCACCTGCGGGCTCGTGCGGTTCGCGGGAGAGCGGTTCTGTCACGTCGCTATCATCCCCGAGAATCCTGGACGTTCGCTGGCGGTCCGCCGGAAGCCCGTGCCTCCTGCCCGACGGCGCCGCTCGCCGCGACCCTGCGGGTGCGCCCCGCACGCGGGCCGGGGAGCGCGTGGGTGAGCTCACGGCGCGCGGCGACTCACCGCCGTCGGGCCTGACGCCAGATCGCCGCGGTGCCCAGGAGCGCCACCGCGGCACCCGCCGCCCCGAGCGCGGCCGCGTCCCGTCCGCCCACACGTCGACCACCGAGCGCCATCCTCCCGCGCACGCCCTCCATGAGGACGTCGACGCACTGGGCGCTCGACCAGGCGGGCTCCCAGCCGGCCGCGTGCAGGCCGCGAGCCGTGACCGTCCACGGGTGGACCACGTAGGCCAGGTCGCTCGCCGGCGACGGCAGCACGCCCACCCGGTGCAGGCGCTCGGCGGCGCCGAACGCGGTCGCGGCGGGCAGCGTCACGTTCGCGAGCCCGGTGCGCTCGACGAGCTCGGCCGGGGTCACGACGTCGGGCTCGCCGTCCGTGAGCGCCCCGACCGTGAACGTCCCCGACAGCCCCTGGTCGACGACGACCCCGACGGCCGACGCCAGGTCGTCCGTGTGCAGGAGCTGCCAGGGCCGGTCGCTGCCTTTGACGGTCAGGAGCCGCGGCGCCTCGAAGTGCCGAGTCAGGATCGTGTCCACGCCGGGACCCACGACCATCGCAGGGCGCAGGATCGCAAGACGAACCGTCGGCCCCGCCTGCGACTCGACCGACGCAGCAGCGAGCTCCTCGACGAGGGCCTCCTCGAACGCCACCAGGTCCGCGACGAAGCCCCCGGTGTCGGGCGAGACGGGGTCGTCGTCCTCGATGTCCGGGCGGTCGGCGCTCGCGCCGTGCACGGTCGCCGACGTGACGGCGACGACCTGCTCGATCCCGTGCCGCGCGGCGACCCGTGCCACGCGCGCCGCCTGCTCGACCAGGTGCGTGCGTCTCGTCACGCCCTTGGCGACCTTGACGCCGAACTCCCCCGCGGGCGCCACGACCACGAGCGTCCGCGCCCCCTCGACCCACGGCGCCGACAGGTCGTTGGGCTCGACCGGCGCGTTCTCGGGGCCGCGTCCCCCGAGCGCGGTACGCAGGAGCGCGGCGACGCGGCCCTCGCCCACCACGACAGTCCGGCCGTCCAGGCCGGAGCCGTCCTCCCGGGGTTCGGGCTGGTCGCGGACGTCCGCCACCGGAGCGCCGTCGGCGCTGCGCCGTGAGCGAACCGTGCCCTCCGACATGCCTCGACCCCCCTCGTCCGTCCTCGATTGTGGTTACGGTGATTCCTGACGCTATCCCGAGGAGACCCCGATGAGCAGCCAACCGCCCGACGAGTTCGCCTCCGGCGCGGGCGACCAGCCCGACGCGCAGTGGGAAGAGCTCCTGCGCTCCATGTTCGGCGCGGACGCCGACGAGGCCCTGCGCGAGCTGCGCGCTCGCGGCCTCGACCCGGCCGCCCTGGCTGCAGGCAGCGGCCTCAGCAACGATCCTGCCACCATGAAGCACGTCCTCGCCCAGGTGCAGCGGCTCCTCGCGAGCTCGGGCAACGGCCCGGTCAACACGGACGTCGCGCACGACATCGCCCGCCAGGTCGCCGTCGCCGAGGGCGACCCGTCGCTCACGCCCGCGCAGGTCCGCTCGGCGACCGAGGCCTTGTCGGTGGCCGAGCTGTGGCTCGACGCCGTCACCGACCTGCCGCCTGCCGGCGGCAAGCGCTACGCGTGGAGCCGGTCCGAGTGGGTCGAGAAGACCCTCCCCGCCTGGAACGCGCTCGCGGCGCCCGTGGCCTCCTCGGTCGCCGACGCGCTGTCGACCGTGCTGCGCGACCAGCTCCCCGGCGGGGGCGACGGGGCCGAGCTCGGCTTCCCCGGACTCCCCACAGGGGCGCTCGGGATGGACTTCGACCCCGCGCAGATGATGCGCCGCCTCGGCTCCGCCGTGTTCGGCATGCAGATCGGCCAGGCCACGGGGACGATGTCCCGCGAGGTCTTCGGCGTCACGGACATCGGGCTCCCGCTGCTCGACGAGCCCGCGACGGCCCTCCTGCCCACGAACGTCGCCGCGTTCGCCGAGGGGCTCGACGCCCCCGTCGAGGAGGTCCGCCTCTTCCTCGCCCTGCGTGAGGCAGCGCACGCCCGCCTCTTCACGCACGTGAGCTGGCTCCGCGCACACCTGCTCGGACTCGTCGAGGCGTACGCCCGCGGCATCACGATCGACCTGGACGCGCTCGAGTCGCAGCTCTCCGACATCGACGTCACGGACACCGGTGCGCTCCAGCGTGCCCTGTCCGGCGGCGTGTTCGGCCTGCAGAACACCGACGAGCAGAAGGCCACCCTGCTGCGCCTGGAGACCGCGCTCGCACTGGTCGAGGGATGGGTCGACGAGGTCAGCGCGCAGGCCGCGCTCCCCCACCTCCCGCACGCCGTCCCGCTGCGGGAGATGCTCCGACGTCGGCGCGCGGCCGGTGGACCCGCCGAGCAGATCTTCTCGACGCTCGTGGGTCTGGAGCTTCGGCCGCGCCGCTCGCGCGACGCCGCGACGCTGTGGGCGCTCATCGCGGCACAGGGCGGGCCTGATTCCCGGGACGGGGTGTGGGACCACCCGGACCTGCTGCCCAGCCACCTCGACCTCGACGACCCTGCCGGCTACCAGGCGCGGCGCACCGAGGTCCAGGAGGAGCAGAGCGACCTCGACAAGGCGCTCGCCGACATCTTCAACGAGGCCGAGGACTCGAAGGGCACGCCGGGCCCTGCCGAACCGGCCGGTCCGACGGACGACACGGAGAGCGAGCCGGACGGCTCGCCCCGCGACTGACGGTCCGCCCCGCGACTAGCGGGCAGGTTCCCTCTCGGGGCCCTGCACGACCCGCCTGGCCGGCACCGCGTGCCGGTCGGGCGTGGGCTTCGTCGGGGGATCCTCGGGAACTCCAGACGTGTCCGCCGTGACCGGCGGGTGGGCCTCGATCTCGACGTGGGGCGGGGCGTCCTCGACGTCGTCGGGCACCTCGGGCCCCTCGGGAGGGCCGCCGTCACGGCTGAACGAGACCCCTTCGAGGAACCCCTTGGCCCGCTCCGTCCGCGGGTACGCCTCGAGCAGCGCCCAGAACCCCGGCCCGTGCCCGGCGTGCAGCAGGTGGGCGAGCTCGTGCAGCAGCACGTAGTCGAGCACCCACTCGGGCATGCCCTGGACGCGCGTCGAGATGCGGATGCTGCCGTCGATCAGGGTGCACGACCCCCAGCGGCGTCCCTGGTTGCTCGACCAGCGCACGCTCGTGGGGTGCGCCCTGCCGTCGAGGTACTTGGCGGACAGCTCGGTCGCACGGGCCACGAGCTCGTCGTCGGAGGGCCTGCGGCGCCGTTCCTTGTCGGCGAGCCGGTCCAGCATGCGCTGCACCCACTCGCGCTCCTGGGCGCGCGTGAACCGCGCGGGGATGGACACGATCGTGCGGTCCCCGTCGCGGTAGGCGCTGACCGTGCTCTTGCGTCGACGGCTCCGGCGTACCTCGACGTACGTCTCGGCGCTCTTCGCGGCGCCCGGCTCGGCTTCGTAGGCCACGGCACAGACCGTAGTGGGTCCGCGTGACATATGCCATAGACCACGCCGACGCTTGGTCCGCTCGCGTGCGCGGAATCGTCGAGAACTGGTCAAGTCTTGGCGAGGTGGACCGGCCTGTGGAGAACCTCGGCTCGCGCTCTCCCGTCGTCAGACTGGTCCGGCAGGTCCCCGTACCAGCCGAGGAGAACCCATGGACGACGACACCCTCTTCCCTGTCCGCCTCCGGCCGGGGACGGTCGTGCTCCGCCGGGACCACGGGGTGCTCCAGTACGGTACCGACGACCGCTGGAGCGTGCTCCTCAGCGGCCTCGACGAGCACGAGACCGCCTGGCTCCTCGACCACCACCGGTCAGGGCGAGCCCTGCTGCACGTGCCGCCCGCCCGGTACGCCGTCACGCCCGAGCGCCGACGGGCGATCGTGCGCCACCTGCACGAGGCGCTCCTCGTCGTCGGGCCTCCCGACGGGAGCCTCCGCGAGATCCTCGCGCCCGCGCACGGACGGGCCGACACCCCGACGCTCGCGCTGCTGCGTCCCGACGGGAGCGGCCGGGCCACGATGGCCCACCGCGCGCGGGCGACCGTCGCCGTCGGGGGGCTGGGGCGGCTGGGTCTCGGGATCGCGGTCGTGCTCGCCACGGCGGGCGTGGGTACGCTCCTGCTCGACGACGCCGCACCGGTCCAGGCGACCGACGTCGGGCTCGGCGGGTATCGGGCACGGGACGTCGGGCTCCCTCGAGGAGAGGCGGCCGGGCGCGTCCTGAGCGACGTCGCTCCCGAGGTCCACAGCCGCCAGGTCGCGGCCTCGCGATGGGTGTCACCGTCCGAGACGCGACCGGACGTCGCGGTCGTGGTCGAGCACCGCGTGCTGCGCCCTGAACGGTACGGGCGGCTCACGGGCGACGGGACCCCGCACCTGCCGGTCCTGGTGCGGGAGGCGGACGTGGTGGTCGGACCGTTCGTCCGACCGGGAAGGACGCCGTGCGTCCGGTGCGTCGAGGGGCATCGCGCCGACCTCGACCCGCAGTGGCCGCAGCTCGCGGACCAGCTACGGGATCCTCAGCGGGAGGTCCTCGACGTCGAGGAGACCACGCTGGCAGCCGTCGGCGCGGCGACCGCCGCGAGCCAGGTGCTCGCGCACCTCGACGGGCTGACACCCCGCGCAGCCACGGCCTGCATCGAGATCGCTGTTCCCGATGCCGTGCCGAGGCTGCGCGAGGTGGTGAGCCACCCGCGGTGCGGGTGCTCGGACCTGACCGTCGCGGCGGCCACGTCAGGCCGCCGATGACGCGGAGACGGAGTCCTCCGACTCGCGGGCGGCGGTCCGAGCCGCCTCCTCCGCCTGGCGGGCGAGGACCTCGGCCTTGCTCGGCCGACCACGCCCACGCTTGCGGGCGACGACGGCTCCGTCGACGAAGACCTCGCCGCCCCAGACGCCCCAGGGCTCCTGACGCTCGATCGCGCCCGCCAGGCAACCGGCGACGAGCGGGCAGGCCTGGCACAGAGCCTTGGCCTGCTCGACCTGCGTCGACTGCTCGGCGAACCAGAGCTCGGGGTCGTTCGTGCGGCAGGGCAGCAGCCCGGCGAGGAGCCGGTCGAACTCGGCCGCGTCCGAGGAACCGAGAGGGGTGGTGAGGGGTTGGTGGGGTGTCCAGGGGCCGGATCCGCCCTGGGCAGTGATGTTGTCGAGCAGCGCGGTGAGCCGCACGATGTCCTCCAGTGATGTCCTGATCTGCGTGTGAACTTCTTTGTCACAGGACCCGCAGGTGGTCGTGGCGTCCGGGGATGGTGGACGGCTGACCGGGAAGACGATCGCATTCGGAGAAACACGAAGGCCGCGGGTCCAGGTGGACTCCGCGGCCTGAGAAGGGTGCGCCGGTGACTAGACCGGCGACGTCCTCAGTGCGGAGTCGGGAACGGGGCGGATGACGAGGGATCCGCCGCGCCGTGCGCGGTTGATCGGATCGGCCGACACGTGTGTCGGGCTCGCCGTCAGGATCTGCTTCACCAAGCCCACCTCCCATCTCCGTCGAACGCCCGCCTCTCGGCGCGCGTCTCTCCTACAAGGACTCCTGAACCATATGCCGCCCTCGGAAGGACGCACAACTTATTTAACGAACTTCTTTCGACGAGTTTTCTCGCGTCCGGAAGAACCCCGTGATCACGCCGGAATCAGCCCGCAGAACGCGCCACGATGTCCAGCAGCGTCGCGCCGTACTTCTCGATCTTGGCCGGCCCGATCCCGTTGATCCTCGCCAGGTCCGGCACCGAGGCCGGCCGGGTCTCGGCGATCGCCGCGAGCGTGCCGTCGACCAGGATCGTGAACGCCGGCTTGTCCGTCTCCTGCGCGACCGACAGCCGCCACTCGCGCAGCTGCTCGAACAGGGCCTGGTCGTACTCGCCCGTGAGCTGGACCTTGTTCTGGTTCGCGCGGCTACGGCGTGGAGCCCGCGACTGCTCGTCGTCGGGCCATAGGCCGTCGAGGAACCGCGTGCGACGACGCGACGCGCGCCCACCGGGGTTGCGCGAGCGCCCGAACGACACCTGCAGGTGCTCACGCGCTCGCGTGATGCCCACGTACAGCAGGCGACGCTCCTCGGCGACCGCCTCGTCCGTCTCCGCGAGCGAGATGGGCATGAGGCCCTCGCTCATCCCGGCGAGGAAGACCGCGTCCCACTCGAGCCCCTTGGCCGCGTGCAGCGACGCGAGCGTGACCCCCTCGACCGTGGGCGCGTGCTGGGCAGAGGCGCGCTCGTCGAGCTCCGCGACGAACGAGACCACCGTGGGAGGCGCGTCCTGGGGCGCGACGCGCGCGACGTCGTCGGCCAGGGCGACCAGGGCCTGCATGGACTCCCACCGCTCGCGTGCGGCACCACGCGCCGACGGCGGCTCGTTCGCCCAGCCCGCCGTGATCAGGACGTCCCGGACCGTCTCCGGCATGGGGACCTGCGGGTCCGCGGACCGGGCCGCGCCACGCAGCAGCACGATCGCGTCGCGGACCTCCTTGCGCTGGAAGAAGCGCTCGCCACCCCGCACGAGGTAGGCGATGCCGGCGTCCGCGAGCGCCTGCTCGAACCCCTCCGACTGGGCGTTGGTGCGGTAGAGGATCGCGATCTCGCTCGCACGCGTCCCCGCGGCCAGGAGCCGGCCGACCTGCGCGGCGATGCCCTTGGCCTCTGCCTCGTCGTCGTCGTACGCGACGTACGCGACGGGCGGCCCGGACGGCCGCTGGGCGACGAGCTCGAGCGCCTGGTGCGCTCCCCCGCGACGCCCCGCTCGCGCCAGGAGCTGGTTCGCGAGCGTCACGACCTGGGGCGTGGACCGGTAGTCGCGGACGAGCTTGACGACCTGGGCACCCGGGTACTTCTTCGGGAACGTGAGCAGGTGGTGGGGTGTGGCGCCCGTGAACGAGTAGATGGTCTGCGACGGGTCGCCCACCACGCACAGCTCCTTGCGCCCGCCCAACCACTGGTCGAGCACGAACTGCTGGAGCGGCGACACGTCCTGGTACTCGTCGACCACGAAGTGGCGGTACTGGCGGCGCACCTCGTCGGCCATGGCCCCCTGCGACGAGAGCATGTCGCCGAGCATGAGCAGGACGTCCTCGAAGTCGATGACCGACCGCTCGGTCTTGACCTCCTCGTAGGACGCGACGAGCCGCGCGACGGTCTGGTGGTCGTAGCCCGCGGGCGCGGGGCGGTCGATCGCCGCGCAGGCCTTCACGTAGTCGTCGGCCGTCACGAGCGAGACCTTGGACCACTCGACCTCGGAGGACAGGTCGCGGACCGCGATCCGGTCCACGCCGAGCCCGAGCCGCCGCGCGGCCTCGCCGACGACGGGAGCCTTGTACTCGAGGATGCGCGGCGGCGCACCGCCCACGACCTTGGGCCAGAAGTAGCTGAGCTGGCGCAGGGCGGCCGCGTGGAACGTCCGGGCCTGCACGCCCGTGGCGCCGAGCTCGCGCAACCGCGTGCGCATCTCACCCGCCGCGCGGGCCGTGAACGTCACGGCCAGGACGCTCGTGGGCGTGTACACCCCCGTCCGGACCCCGTACGCGATGCGGTGCGTGATGGCTCGGGTCTTGCCCGTGCCGGCGCCCGCGAGCACGCAGACGGGCCCGTGCAGCGCGAGGGCGACGTCACGCTGGTCGGGGTCGAGGGCTTCGAGGATCTGGTCCGCTGACTCGTTCGGCATCCCGACGATTCTCTCAGCCCCCGCCGACACGGGGCGCCACCCTCCACAGGACCGGGTGCTCGGTGCGACGTGCCGGACGGGCCCCGGGAACAACCCGCCACGCACGGGCGTTGGCCACGACGGCAGCACCCCGGGTCTCGCACCCCGGCCTGCCGGCCCGCGCGCACGGCCGGGCCCCGCGAACGAAGGAGCACCGATGGCCACGGCCCCGACCACCCCCGACGCCGGATCGATCGTCATGTACTCGACGACCTGGTGCGGCTACTGCCGTCGCCTGAAGACCCAGCTCGACTCGGCAGGCATCGGGTACACCGAGGTCAACATCGAGGAGCACCCGGAGAGCGCCGCGTACGTCGAGCAGGTCAACGGCGGCAACCAGACCGTCCCGACCGTGGTCTTCCCGGACGGCACCGCAGCGACCAACCCGTCGCTCGTCCAGGTCAAGGAGCGCCTCGGCCTCTGAGCCCTCCCGGGTGTCACTCTCCCGTGAGCGGACCCCCGAACCACTCCTCGACGAGCGCCCGCGCGATCGACGAACGGCTCGGCAGCCTCACGTCCCCGCTCTCCGTGGCCTGCGTGAGCTCTGCCCGGGTGAACCAGCGCGCGTCGGTGACCTCCTCGCCGTCGGGCCGGAGGTCCGTCGTGAGCGCCGTGGCCGTGAAGCCCAGCATGAGCGAGGCCGGGAACGGCCACGGCTGGCTCGCGCGGTAGACGACCTCCCCGACCGTGACGCCGACCTCCTCGGCGACCTCGCGCCGCACGGCCTGCTCGAGCCCCTCGCCCGGCTCGACATAGCCCGCGAGCGTCGAGAAGCGACCCTCGGGCCAGTGGGCCGCGTGGCCGAGCAGGAGCCGGTCCTCACCCGGACCCGGACCCGGGTCGACGACCGCCATGATGACCGCCGGGTCCGTGCGCGGGTAGTGCTCGACGTCCTGCGCGACGCAGCGCCGCACCCAGCCCGCCGCGACCGGCACGGTCGGCTCGCCGCAGCGCGGGCAGCGCTCGTTGGCCGCGTGCCAGGCGGCGAGCGCGACGGCCTCGGTCGCCAGCCCCGTGTCACGCGGCCCCAGCCGCGAGGCGAGCTCGCGCAGCCCCGCCCACTCGTGCGTGCGCACCAGGACCGACAGCGGCCCCTTGGGATCCACGCCCTCGATGTCGAGGTCGAGGTCGTCAGCGTCGTCGGGCAGGAGGAGAGCCAGGAAGGACGTGCCCGACGGCGCATCCTCGCCCAGGAAGACCCAGCGCGGCGTGTTGCTGTGGTCCCCCGAGGCCGCGTGCGGCTCGGGGACGGCCGCGACCTCCTGCGGAGTCGCGAGCGCGAGCCCGTCCGGGCCGGTCGCGAGCCGACCGCGGTGCAGCAGCACCACGCGCGTCGACGGGTCGGCGCGGAGCGTCGCGAACAGCCCCTCCTCGGTGCGGCGGTGCGCCGCACGGTCGAGCATCGAGTGCGCGAGCGGGAGGTGCGCGGCGAACGCGCCGGGAGAGGCGGCCGAGGCGGCGGCGGGGGCCGCGACGGGCGTCGAGGTGAGGGCCGGGTCGGGGGTGGGGGCGGCGGGGTGCGGCACGGCAGGCGAGGTGTGGTCGGTCACCCGTCGACCGTAGGTCACCCGGGGCACGCGCGGCACGCGGCACGTCCAGCACGCGGACACGCCACGGCCCGGGTGACGGCGCCCGCCCCGCACCGACTACCGTGGACGCGTGCCACGCTCACCGCTCAACCTCGCCGCGCTCGCGACCGCGGCCGTCCCCGGCCTCGACGTCCGGTCCGTGCGGCCGTCCGAAGCGACGGGCGACGACGACGTCGCGATCGTCACCGACAGCGGCGGACAGGAATGGGTCGTCCGCGCGCCCCGCACCCTCGCGGCGGGAGCGGCCCTGGAGGCCGAGACCGCGCTCCTGGACTCGTTGCGCCACTACGTCACGACGGGCGTCCTGTCCTTCACCGTGCCCGACGTCCTGGGCTACGCGCTGCTCCCCGAGGGCGGGCGCGCCGTCGTGCACCACCGGTACGGCGGGGTGCCGCTCGACCTCGACACGCTGCGCCCCGGCCCCGGGCTCGCCGCGGACATCGGCCGGGTCCTCGCCGCGGTGCACGAGCTCCCGCACTCGGTCGTCGAGAACGCGGGCCTGCCCGTCTACACGGCCGCCGAGTACCGCGACCGGCGTCTCGCCGAGGTCGACGAGGCCGCCAAGACCGGCAGGGTGCCCGCCCGGCTCCTGCGCCGCTGGGAGACTGCGCTCGAGGACGTGTCGTTGTGGAAGTACCAGCCCGTCGTCGTGCACGGCGACCTGGGCACCGAGCAGGTGCTCGTCGCGCGCGGTCGCGTCGTCGCCATCACCGACTGGGCCGAGGCGCGCGTCGCCGACCCCGCCGACGACCTCGCGTGGCTGCTCGTCGCTGCGCCGCCCGAGGCGATCGACTCAATCATGGAGGCCTACCAGCTCCGCCGCACCGAGCTCACCGACCCCCACCTGACCGACCGGGCGCTGCTCGCGGGCGAGCTGGCGCTGGCCCGCTGGCTGCTGCACGGCGTGCGGCACGGGCTCCAGGACGTGATCGACGACGCGGTCGACATGCTGATCGACCTCGACGAGGTGACGAGCGGCGAGAGCGAGGGATAGCAGGCAGTCCCTGGCCCCGGCCGTCGTCAGCTGCCCGCCACGAGCGCCTCCAGCTCGCCCGCGTCGAGCAGCCGCTCCGGGCGCACGGTCTCGTCCGAGCCCAGGTAGTAGAACGCGGCGTTGACCTTCTCGACGGGAAGCCCGGACCAGCGCGACCACGCGAGCCGGTAGACCGCGAGCTGGACCTCGCGCGTGCGCCGGGCCTCGGCGTCGCGTGGGGCCTTGCCCGTCTTCCAGTCCACGACCACCACGGCGTCCTGCGCGCCGTCCGCGTGCTCGGGGCTCTCGGGGAAGACGGCGTCGATGCGGGAACGGAACATGATCCCGCCGACCGGGGTCTCGACGTCGACCTCCACAGCGAGCGGAGTACGCCCCGCCCACTCCGAGGCGAGGAACGTCTGCTGGAGCGCGTCGAGGTCCAGGTCCGGCGACATGTCCTCGTCGTCGGCACCGGGCAGGTCGTCGACGTCGAGCAACGACGACGACGTGAAGTACTGCTCGGCCCACAGGTGGAACTGCGTGCCGCGGCGCGCGTGCACCGTGGGCTGCGCGGGCACCGGGCGCCGCAGGTGCAGCGCGTACTCGCCCCGGTCCGCGGCCAGGCGCACGAGCCCGGACGCCGAGATGTGCGCGGGGAACGAGATCTCGCTGCTCCGGGCGTCACGGCGGTCGCGCTCCTCGAGCAGGATGCGCGCGAGCTCGCGCAGGTCCGTCCCCGACGCGTCGAGCAGCGGGACCTGACCCTCCGAGACCGCACCCGAACCGGCGTCTGCGCCGCGACCCGCGGCGACCGGGAGCGACGCGCGGGCGTCGATCCGGTCGCGGACCCGGTCGGCGGCGGCCCGCACGACCGCGCGAGCGCGCGGCTCGACGGTCGGCGCGGACGGCGGCGTGGGCGCCCCGTCGGCCACGACCCCGTCGTCGCCGGTGCCGTCGGCCCCCGGCTCCACGCGCGGCCACTCGGCCTCGTGGACCAGCTCGTCGCGCGGGTTGGTCTCGTCCTTGTCGGGCATGCCGGCCCAGTCGGCCGCGCTGATGATCCCCGCCTCGGCGAGCTCGACGAGGAACGGCGAGGGTGTGCGCGGCTTGGTCGCGTCACGCCACCAGGACCCGGCGAGCAGCAGCTCGGCGCGTGCGCGCGTGAACGCGACGTAGGCGAGGCGACGCTCCTCGTCGACCTGGTGCTCGCCGCTCGCCGCGAGGAACTCCTTGCGCCGACCGTCGAGGTCCTTGGCGTCCTCGGCGACCTCGTGGTGGAAGACGGGCAGGTCCTCGGCGTCGCCGCGCAAGGGGTACGGCAGGTTGCCCAGCCCGGTGAACCAGCCGCTGTCGGTCGGCCCCTTGTCGCCCACGGCCGTGCTGGGGAAGATCCCGTCGACCATGCCGGGCACGGCCACGACGTCCCACTCCAGTCCCTTCGAGGCGTGCACCGTGATGATCTGCACCGCGTCGGGGTCGGGCTCGCGCACGGGCAGGTCGAGGCCCCGTTCCTGCGAGCCGGCCGTGCCGAGCCACGCGAGGAAAGCGCCGAGCGTGGGCAGGTCCGCGGACTGCGAGAACGTCGCCGCGACGTCGCGGAACGCGTCGAGGTGCGCGCGGCCCCGGTCGCCGACCTCCTCGCCGTACCCACCCGCCGCGAGCGTCGCCGCGGTGGTCACCTCGATGTCGAGACCCAGGGCCCGCTCGGCCTGGGTCACGAGCTCCGGGAGCGACAGGTACGTCTGACCGCGGAGGTCGCGCAGCACCCTGGACAGCGCGACGAGGCGCGCGTGCCCGGCCTCGGTGAGCACGCGGCCGTCCCGCGCGGGATGCCCCGGGGCGGGCAGGTCGTCGAGCGCGTCGACGATCGACCGGTGGTCGACGACGTCGCCCTCGACCACGGTGAGCGTCCCGTCCGCGGCGACGCCGGGCAGCTCGGCGTCGCCCGGCGCGCCCGCACCCGACGGACCGGCGGGCGCTCCGCCGTCGGGCGGGTCAGCGGGCGAGGAGTCGGCAGACGGGCGGCGCGCCGCGTCCCGGCGCGCCAGGTCCGCCGCCCAGCTGCTCAGCGCGTGCAGGTCCGCCGCGCCCAGGTTGAGGCGCGGCCCAGTCAGGATGCGCATGAGCGAGTCCCCGCGCGACGGGTCGTGCGCAACCTCGAGCAGTGCCACGAGGTCGACGACCTCCGGGGTCGAGAGCAGACCACCCAGTCCCACGACCTCGACCGGCAGCCCCTTGGCGCGCAGCGCGACCTCCATCGCGAGGAACTGCGAGCGCGCGCGGCACAGCACCGCAGCGGTCACACGTTCCTGGCGGCGCGTGCGCGGACGCCACCGCTCGGCGACGAAGTCCGCGACCGCCGCGGCCTCCTCCTCGAGCGTCGCCGCGTACACACCGGTCACGACGCCGCGCCCCGCGCCGGGGCGCTCGTCGAGCTGCGGCACGGGCACGCGCGTAGCGCCCTCGCGCAGCGGCGCCGCCGTGACGTTGGCCGCGGCCAGGACGGCCCGGTCGTTGCGCCACGAGGTGCTGAGGTACTGCACGTCGGCCGGCGCGCCCGTGCTGCCGGGGCCCGTCGCGCGGAACCGCTCGGGGAACCGCGCCAGGCCGGACGCGCTCGCACCACGCCAGCCGTAGATCGACTGGTTCGGGTCGCCGACCGCCGTGACCGGGTGCCCGCCGAACAGCGCGCACAGAAGCTCGACCTGCGCGTAGGACGTGTCCTGGTACTCGTCGAGCAGCACGACCCCGTACCGGGCCCGCTCCCCCGCCCCCACCGCGGGCACGGTCCTGGCGAGCCGGGCCGCGATCGCGACCTGGTCCCCGAAGTCGAGCGAGTCCGACGTCCGCTTGCGCTCCTGATAGGTCTCGACGACGTCGAGCAGCCGGTGGCGTTCCCCGAGCGAGCCGAGGAGCCTCTTGACCTCGGCGTAGTGCTCGGTGCGCCTGCCGCCGAGCGGCGTCGCCAGGATCGTGTCGACGATGCCCGTGATGCCCGCGCGGGCCTCGTCCGGGCTCAGCAGGTGCTCGCTCAGCGCCCCGGACAGCGACAGGACCGCGCCGACGACCGTGGAGAACGCGGCGTCGGTCTGGAGGTCGCCGGCCCAGCTCTCGACGACCTCCGCCGCGAGCTGCCACTGGCTGGCCTCCGAGAGCAGCCGGGCGCCCGGCTCGATGCCGATGCGCAGCGCGTGGTCCCCCACGAGCGAGGCCGCGTACGAGTTGTAGGTCGAGATCGCGGGCCGGTCCAGCATCGACAGCGCCGCACCGTCCTTGCCCAGGGCACGGTCGAGCTGCACGAGGCGCGACTGCACGCGCTCGGCGAGCTCGCCCGCCGCCTTGCGCGTGAACGTCAGGCCGAGCACGGACTCCTTGGCGACCCACTCGTTCGCGATGAGCCACACGACGCGCGCCGCCATGGTCTCGGTCTTGCCCGACCCTGCCCCGGCCACCACGAGCATCGGCGCCAGGGGCGCCTCGATCACGGCGACCTGCTCGTCGGTGGGCCGCGGACGCCCCAGCATCTCCGCGATGCGCACGGCCGAGAACCGCGGCTCGGGCAGCTCCCGCGTGCCCGCCGCGGCGCCACCGGCCCCGGCCGGGAGCCCGACCACCCCGAGGTCGACGTCGTCGAACAGCGACTCGGCGCTCATGCGATCACCTGGCGGCCTTCCGTCATGAGGGGACAGGAGCGGCGCACGGGGCACACCGCGCACAGCTTGTTCTCGCGGGCCGTGAACACCGAGTCCGCCATGGTGTCCGCGACGTCCTCGACGAGCTCGCGCGCCCAGCTCGACCCGTCGGGCCCGGGCTCCAGCGCGGGCTGCGTCCGCAGTCCCGCGTCCTTGCCGTCGCCCACGAACACCAGCTGTGCGCCCGCGCTGCGAGTGCCGTCGGGCAGGTCGAGCACCCCGCCCTCGACCGCGAGCTGGTACGTGCCGAGCTGGGGGTTCGTCACGGCCTCCGTGACCGACGGCTTGGTCTTGCCCGTCTTGAGGTCCGCGACGCGCACCGCGCCGTCCCCGGCGTCCTCGACCCGGTCGATGACCCCGCGCAGCACGGCCCGGCCGATCTCGAGCTCGAACGGCGCCTCGACGAGCAGCGGCTCGCCCGAGGACTGCAGGTACCCCGCGAGCCGGCCGACCATGTCCTCGGCCTTGTGGCGCGTCTGGGTCGCGGGCCAGCCCGGCGTGAGCGCGAGCTCGGGCCAGCGGCGGTCCAGCTCCGCCGCGAGCTCCGAGCGCGTCCCGCGCGGCGCCTCCTGCGCGATCGAGTGGACCAGGTTGCCCAGCGACTGCGCGGTCGCGTCGGGAGCCGTGCCGCCCGCGCTCTCCACGGCCCAGCGCAGCGCGCACCGGCTCACCGACTCGACCTTGGACGGGGAGATCAGGACGGTGTCCTCGGAACCCCACAGGGGCTCGCTGCTCGAGACCGGGTTGACGCCGTACCACGACTCGGGGCGGGCCTCGCCGACGCCCGCGAGCGCCAGGTCGGCCAACAGCTCGGCGAGAGCATCGGCGCGCTCGGGGTCCCGGGCGTCCGTCCGGTCCGGTCGCCCCCCGCGCGCGGCCGGGCGCGCAGCGGCTGACGACGGCACAGGCGACTCCCGCACGACCTGCTCGACGAGCAGGCTGCGCGCCGAGGCGACGAGCCCGCGCAGGTCGAGCGGCTGCCCGACCTCGACGCGCCGCGGGTCGCGCTCCTCGTCGGGTGCCACCGGTCCGTCGCCGTCGTCCGGCGTCCCGCTCGCGGTCGGCGCGTCGTCGTCCGGTCCGGCGGGCGGGCACACGAGGTCGACGAACGGCGAGGGGACCTCGTCGACGTCGCTCACGGCCGTCACGAGCAGGCGCCGCGTCGCGCGCGAGGTCGCGACCGCGAAGGACCGCAGCTCGTCCGTGAGGACGGACCGCCGGGCGTCCGGCCCCAGGCCGTGCGCGTCCTGCGAGCGCCCCGCGAGGAGCTCGACGAGCGCCTCGGAGCCGAGCAGCGAGTCGCGCAGCCGCAGGTCCGGCCACACGCCGTCCTGGACCCCGGCCACGACCACGACGTCCCACTCGCGTCCGGCCGCGCCCGCCGGAGTGAGGGCGGCGACCGAGTCCGTGCCCGCGGCGCGGGCGGCGAGCGAGTCGGCCGGCAGGTCCTGGGACTCGAGGTACTCCACGAACGCCGACGGCGGAGCCCCCGGCATGCGGTCGACGAAGGTCTCCGCGGCGCGGAAGAGGGCGAGGACCGCGTCGAGGTCGCGGTCGGCGCGGGCACCGACGGCCCCTCCGCCCAGTGCTGCGTCGCGCCACCGGTCCGACAGGCCGGTCGCGCTCCAGATCGCCCAGAGCACGGTCTGCGCAGTCGCGTCGGGGGCCCTCGTGGACTCGCGTCCGGCGGCGATCACCCGGGCGACGGACACGGCGCCGCGCCGCACGCTCGTGGGCAGCGTCGCGGCGCGCGACTCGTCGAGCAGGACCTCGACCAGGAGCGCGTCCGACGTGCGGCCGCCGCCCGAGCCGAGCTCCTCGGCACGCAGCGCCCGGCGCAACCGTCGCAGCGCGACCACGTCCAGCCCGCCCACGGGCGACGTCACGAGGGCCGCGGCGGTCACGGGGTCCAGCTCGTCGAAGCCCGACGGGTCGTCCGACGCGGCGGGCTCCCGCTCGATCAGCGTCTCGGCGGGATCGCCCACGTCGCGGGTCACGGCGTCGTCGATCCCGGCCGTGCCACGCACGCCGTCCAGCCCTCGCGAGTACCCGGCCGGGGGCAGACCGACCGCGACGCGCATGATCGCGAGCAGCGGCGTGACCGCCGGCTCCTCGCGCAGCGGCACGTCCGAGCCGAGGATGCCGACGGGCACCGAGGCCGCGATGAGCGCGCGGCGCAGCGTCGCGAGCTGGGCCCCGGCGCGGCAGACCACGGCCATGCGCCCCCAGGGGGTGCCGTGCAACAGGTGCTCGGCGCGCAGCTCGCGGGCCACGTACGCGGCCTCCTCCGCGCCGCTGCCGAGCAGCGCGACCGAGGCGCCGCGCGGCGGTCCGTCCTCCGGGACACGGACGGGCGACGCCGCCGCCCCGCGGTGGACCGCGCCCGCGACCGTGCCGATCTGGGTCGTCACGGTCCGCGTGACCTCGCGGAGGTCGCCCCCCTGCCGCCAGGCGGTGCCGAGGACCTCGACCCGCGCGTCGAACTCACCCGTCGCGGCACGCCGTCGCACGGGCGCCGCCGCCCGCCCGACCAGGGCAGGGCTCGCACCGCGGAAGGTCTGGACAGCCGTGTCCGGGTCCGCGAGCAGGACGAGGCGGGCGCCGTCGTCGTGCACCACGCGCAGGAAGCGCGCCGTCGCGATCGTGGCCTCCTGGTAGTCGTCGACCACGACCAGGTCCCACCCGGGTCGGGGCGCGCCCGTGACCTCGTCCTCCCAGGCGAGCAGGGCCTCGGCGGCCTCGTCGACCACGACCGCCGGGTCGTAGCGCGAGCCCAGGTCCGGGGTCCCGACCCGCAGCGCCGTCACGTCGAGGTACTCCTGGTAGACCTGCGCGGCGGTCCGCCACTCGGAGCGGTCGTGCTGCGCGCCCAGGTCGTCGAGGTCTGCGGGGGTCAGGCCGCGCTCGGCCGCGCGCATCAGGAGGTCGCGCAGCTCCTGGCGCAGGCCGCGCAGGGCCAGCACCTCCTCCGGCAGCCCGTCCGGCAGGCGCAGCGGCACGCCCTCGCCGTCGAGGTGCCCCGCGAGCAGCTCGGCGAGGAGGAGGTCCTGCTCGGGGCCGGAGATGAGGGTGGGCGGCGGCTCACCGGTCGCCGCGGCCCGTGCCCGCAGGACCGCGAACGCGGCGGCAGCGGCCGTGCGGACCATGGGGGCGCTCACCGTGCGGTCCGCGCGCGCCGACAACCTGTCCCGTACCTCCGCCGCGGACCGCCGTGACGCCGCGACCACCAGGATCCGGGCCGGGTCCACGCCCTCGCTCAGCGCCTGTGCGGCCACCTCGATGGCGACGGTCGTCTTGCCCGTCCCGGGGGCCCCGACGACGAGCGTCGCAGGCTCCGTGCGCGCTGCGTCGAGCGCGGCCCGCTGGGTCTCGTCGAGCCGGACGGGACCCGCGGAGGCGGTGTCCGGCAGGACGAGGCGGAGGTCGGGAAGGTGCAGCACCCGAAGATCTCATCACGAGGCACCCACATCGCCAGGCAGCCACGGCCACCGCAAGGGCACCGCTAGAGCGTCGGCCACCCGTTCGGCAGGCAGCCCTCGGTCGACATGGACTGCTGGACCATGACGGGGGCGAGCGCACCCGGCGCCGGGCAGCTCACGTGCCGGTGCCCCAGCACGTGCCCGACCTCGTGGTTCACCAGGTACTGCCGGTACAGCGGCAGGTCCTGCCCGAAGTCCGCGGCACCGTTCACCCAGCGCGAGAAGTTGAGGATCGCGGCGCCCGTCGTCCCGCACGAGTACTCGCCGATCGTCTTGAGCGGGGCGCACAGCCGGTCGGTCGTGGCCGGGCTCGCGAGGACCACGCGGATGTCCGCGTCGCCACCGGTCCGTGCGAACGTCACGCCGTCCACCGCGCTCCAGCCCCGCGGGTCGTTGAGCGTCGTGAGCACGGCGGAAGCAAACGTCTCGCCGTCCACGGGCAGCCCCTGCTCGACCTCGACGCGCACGCGCTTGACCGTCCCCGCCGCGGGGGCGGGGACCTCGGCCGGCACGACCACCAGCGCCCCCCCGAGGTCCGGCACGACCTCCCTGCCGACCAACCCCGACCCCTCCTCGACGACCCGTTCGAGGGGCAGCGGCAACGCCCCCGGGCCGTCGAGACCGAGCTGCGGGTCGCGGACGGAGCGGCTCGCGGTGTCCTCCGAGCGCACGTCGGTCGCGCCGTCCGTGCCGACGGTCCCGCTCGCCGCGGCACCGGCCGTCGCCTCGGGCGCGGCCCCCTGCTGCCCGACGGCGTCACCTCCCGGGGCGTCCGTCGCACCGGAGGCCGCGGGCCCCACGGGACCCGCGGGGGCGCCGGGGACCAGCGACCCGACCCCCAGGACCCCGGCCCCGAGCCCGCCCAGGACCCCGACCACGACGAACGCTGCCGCCGGACCGCGCCGCATCCCGCGCCGGCGTGCGTCCCCGAGCCGTGCCCGGGTGCGCGCCCCACGCGGCGTGCGCGGCGCCGTCGGGCCCGGGAAAGGGGCCTGACCTGGGACTTCACCCTCCACCGGACGATCCCCCAGGGGTCCCCTCCAACCGTCGACGGGCGCTCCTGGTGCATTCACGTGTCCATGATCTCATCGCCCGCCGCACCACCTCTGCGCTGCCCGTACTATCGCGGCATGTCGGGGGTCGCAGAGAAGCAGAGAATGCCCGGTCCTGTCCGCGCACGCATGCCCAAGGACCAACGGCGGGTGCAGCTGCTCACCATCGCCGAACGCCTGTTCTCCGACCACGGCTACCACCACATCACGATGGACGACATCGCCGACGGCGCCGGGGTCAGCAAGCCCGTCCTCTACCGGCACTTCCCGTCCAAGCTCGACCTGTACCTCGCGCTCGTCGACCAGCAGGGCGTGGCCCTCGTGGACTCGGTCCGCACCGTCCTCGCGCCGTTCCGGTCCGCGCCACCGGGCACCTCCCCCGCCGACGTCGACGCCCTCGCCGTGGACGGGCTCGCCGTGATCGAGGCCATCGTGCGGGCGTACGTCGACTACGCGCGGACCGCCGGACCGTCCGCAGGCCTCCTGTTCGAGTCCGACGTCATGCGCGACCCCGGCGTCCGGGCCCGCGTGCTCGAGCCGGACGAGGTCAACGCCCGCGAGTTCGCCCTCGTCCTCGGGCGGCTGACCTCCCTCACCGAGCACGAGGCGCTCGTCGTCGCCCGCACCTGCACCGCGATCGCGCGCAACGCCGCGGGCGAGGCCGCACGCGCAGGCACCGACGTGACGAGCGAGGAGCTCACGCGCCTCGTGCCCGCGCTCGCGTGGCGCGGGGTCCACGGGATGCTCCGCCGCGACCGATGACGCCGGCCCGGCCCCTCACCCGCCGCCACCAGCGCGGGAGCGTCCGAGACGTCCGGGAATCTCGTTAGTATCGGAGGAGTTGTCGACAAGTGGCCGGCGGGATCACCCGCGGGCGACGCTCGCGAAGGAGAATCACGTGGAAGTCACCATCGGTGTGCAGAACTTGGCCCGCGAGCTCGTGATCGAGACGGAGGAGACCACCGAGGCCGTGGCCGCCGCAGTCTCCGCTGCTCTGGCCGGCGGTCCGGCCCTCGAGCTGCTCGACTCGCGCGGACGCCGCGTCATCGTCCCGACGGCGTCGATCGGCTACGTCGAGATCGGCACCGAGGAGCAGCGTCGGGTGGGCTTCGGCTCGCTCTGACGACTCGCGTCCGACGCGCGCAGCGCACGAGAGCGGGGC
>NZ_JBHUAD010000054.1:0-21057 GCF_042789955.1 Oerskovia sp. NPDC056781 | reverse complement strand
GAGGTAGGCCTCCCTAGGGTCTACCTCGCGCGCACGGGTCTACCTCGGCCTCCGCCGGCGGCCTACAGGTGCCGGTCCGCGTACACCGCCAGGGCGTCGCGCACCAGGCGCGCACCCTCCTCGCCGCCGTAGTTCGCGGCGAACCGCTCGTCGGCCACGTACATCTCACCGAGCCCGACGACGTACTCCTTGACCGGCGCAGAGCCGTGCCCCGGGGTGCCCGGGATGCTGCTCAGCCACTCGACGTGCCGCTGCGCGAGCGCCTGCGCCTCGTCGCTCTCGGGCGCGACGCCCGCCTGCGCGGCGGCGGTCCAGTCCGCCCCGAGCCGACAGGTCCGTTCCTGGTAGGCCGCCTTGTCCTGCGCGGACAGCCCGCGCCACCAGGTGTCGCCCGTCCGATAGGCCTCGGCCCCCCACCGCTCGGTGACCTCCGCCTCGTGCTTCGTGTGGTCGAACCCGTCGAACATGTCGTCCGCCATGAGTCGCCCACCTCCTTCCATGGTCGTGATCGTGCGCTCGACCGACGCGATCTGTCGCGCCAGCCGCTGCTGCTCGGCCCGGAGGGCATCCAGGTGGGTCCGCAGGGCGTGCGCCTGCACGGCAGGGCTCTCCTCGTCGTCCCGCCCCAGGATCTCGGCGATGACCGGGAGGCCGACGCCGAGATCCCGCAGGAGGAGGATCCGCTGGAGCCGCACGAGCGAGGGCCCGTCGTAGTACCGGTAGCCGTTGTGCCCGACCCGGCTGGGCACGAGCAGCCCGACGTCGTCGTAGTGACGCAGCGTGCGGCTCGTGGTCCCGGCGAGTCGGGCGATCTCCTGGATGGACCAGTCGATCGCGGTTTCCGGTGCGCGCGTGGTCATGCGTCCTCCTTCCCAGGGTCCTGGACGCCTCGGGTGAGGCAGCACGATCGACCCTAGAAGTTGACGTTACGTCAAGGTCAACACCGATTCTCGGCCGGGTCGCCCGGACGCACGGGCTGAGCGTCCGGGCGCACCCACTCGCTCCCGTCCTCCCGCTGCCCGACGGCGTCACTCGCCTCGCAGCACCCGCGCGAGCTCGTCCGTGGTCGCCACGACCCGGAGGGCGCCCGCCGCCTCGAGCTCGCCCGGCACCGCGTAGCCCCAGGCGACCCCGAGGCACGTGATGTGGTGCACGGCGGCACCGAGCACGTCGTGCTCCCGGTCGCCGACCATGACGATCTCCTCCCACGAGGGGAGCCCGCCCGGCGATGCCGCGAGGGAGGTGAGCGCGTGCGCGATCACGTCGGCCTTCGAGCCCCGCGTCCCGTCCAAGGTCGCGCCGTGGACGCCCTCGACGAGAGGGTCGATCCCGAAGTGCGCGGTGATGCGGCGTGCGTAGACCTCGGGCTTGGACGTCGCGACCGCGAGTCGGACGCCTGCGTCACGGGCCGCCGTCAGGCACTCGAGGATGCCGGGGTAGAGCGAGTTCTCCATCATCCGCCCGGCGGCGTAGACGTCGCGGTACGCCGCGACCGCCTCGGGGACCCGGTCCGCCGGGACGCCGTGGAGCGCGAACGACTCGGCGAGCGGCGGTCCGACGAACAGCCGCAGGGCCTCGTCGGCCGGCGGCTCGATCCCGAGGGCCGCGTAGGCGTGGCGGACCGAGGACAGGATGCCGGGGGCCGAGTCGGTCAGCGTCCCGTCGAGGTCGAGGAGGGCCAGTCGGTAGGGAGGGTTCGCGGTGGTCACGGGGACGATTCTCCCGCGGCCCTCTACCTCGGCGGGTCACCCGGCTCGGTTTGCCCCCGACGCCTCGCGACCACCCACCCCGCCACGAAGCCAAGCACCAGCAGCCCGGCTGCCAGCGAGACCAGCCCCAGGGTCTGCCCCCACGGCCTCTGCGGCGCGAACGTCGCGTCCGAGAGCGGGGCGTAGGCGAACCACCCGAACGAGGTCCACCAGGAGGGCCGCGACGCGAGCCACGCCCCCACGCCCACGAGCAGCACTCCGGCCACGAGCCCGAGCACGGTGCCCCGGCTGCGCGGACGAGGACGGTGGGCGGGTGCGGGCGGCGTCATGCCGGACATCCTGGCGTGGCCGCCGCGCGGTCGCAACGGCCCGCGCCGCCCTCTAACCAGGTGCCTCGACCGCGCCGACCTCCGCCTCCCACACGAGCCACTTCTCCCGCACGGCCCGCTCGACGTCGACCCCCTGGGCCCGCGCGAGCAGCAGCAGGTGCGCGAGGACGTCGGCGACCTCGGCCGCGAGCGCCTCCCGTCCGCCGTCGGGCACGGTCTCCGGCGCGACGCGCGGCCGTGTGCGGCCCGTCGCCGTGAGGTACGCCTGCGTGAGCTCTCCCATCTCCTCGGCGAGCTTGAGCACGAACCAGTCGGGGTCACGCTCGATCCCGAACTTGCGGGCGTAGAGCGCGGACACGGCCTCGACGCGCTCGGTGAGCGCGGGCAACGTCAGGCCCGACGGCGCGGGCTCGGGCGGGGTGCGCGGCGTCGCGGTGGTCATCGCGTCAGTCAAGCACGCGTCACTCCCCGACGAGCCTCCGCACCACGCGGTACGACAGGTGCGTGACGAGGTGGTTGCTGCTCACGGGCCCGGGCTCGACGCTCAGGCCGCCGAGCCCGTCGAGCAGCCGCTCGCCCGCGCCGAGCAGCACGGGCGCGACGTGCAGCCCGAACTCGTCGACGAGACCCGCGGCGAGGTACGCCCGCATGGTCGAGGCGCCGCCCGCGATCCCGACGTGCCCGTCCCGCGACGCCGCGAGCGCCTGCGACAGCGCGGACTCGATCCCGTCGGTCACGAAGAAGAACGTCGTCCCGCCCTCCATGACGAGGGGGTCGCGCGGGTGGTGCGTGAGCACGAAGACGGGTGCGTGGTACGGCGGCTCCTCGCCCCACCAGCCTCGCCAGGCCTCGTCCCAGGGGCCCCGCCCGGGGGCGAACATGTTGCGTCCCATGATGAACGCGGTGGGGGCGGCGATGGACTCGAGCGCGGCGGTGTTGGCCTCGGGCTCCTCGAACATCCACCGGTGGAGCTGCTCGCCTCCCTCGCCGAGAGGGTTCTCGAGGGACTGGTGCGGGCCCGCGACGAACCCGTCGAGGGACAGCCCGACGTCGAACGTGACCCTGCCCACGGCGCTCACACCGACTTCCGGGTCCGGCGGATGCCCACGAACAGCCCGACGGCGCACGTGACCGCGGCCGCGACGACGCCCCACAGGACCTCGGTGCTCGCGAACGTCCCGCCGAACAGGGCGCGCTCGGCGTCGACCATGTAGGTCAAGGGGTTGAACTTCGCGGCGGTCTGCATCCACGACGGCCCGGCCTCGAGCGGGAGCATCATGCCGGACAGGATGAGCAGCGGGAACAGCAGCGACTGCTGGACGCCCCAGAACAACCACTCGCGGTTCTTCGCGGCGAGCGCGAGCGCGCAGGACAGTGCCCCGACGCCGACCCCGAACAGGCCCAGCAGCGCGAGCCCTGCGATCGCGTGCAGCGGGTAGAACGTGAACCCGAACGGGATGCACACGAGCGCGATGAGCAGGCCCTGGACCACGAGCGGCGCGAACTCCTTGAGCGCGCGGCCCACGAGGATCGCGGACCGGTCGAGCGGGGTCGCGAGGACGCGCTCGTACGAGCCGGTCATCATCTCGTAGAGCAGGTTCGAACCGGTCATGGAGGTACCGAACAGGGAGATCATGACGATCACGCCGGGCACGAACCACTGGAGCGTCGCGGCCGTGGACCCGCCGGGCCCGCCCATGCCGCCGCCCACGGCGCCGGTCAGCAGCGGCCCGAACAGGCCCAGGAAGATCAGCGGCTGGAGCAGCGAGAAGATCAGGGTGAAGGGGTCGCGCAGGACCAGGAGGATCTCACGCGTGAAGACCGCCCAGGTGTCGCCGAGGAACTTCGCCGCCCCGGAGCGCCCGACGTCGGAGCGCCTGTCGGTCGCCTGCCTCGCCGCGGCCTGTGGTGCGGTCCGGGTGTCGAGCCCGAGGGTCGTCCCGCTGCGCGGCCCGGTCGTCTGCCCGGTCGTCGGTCCGGCCGCCTGCCCGACCTCGGGCTCGGCCCCCTGGCCGGGGTTCGTCCGCTCGTCCATCACGCCGCCTCCTCGCGCAGGCTCCGACCGGTCAGGTTGAGGAACACGTCGTCGAGGCTCGCCTGCCTGAGCCCGGCCGAACGGACCGAGAGGCCTGCGACCCGCAGGGACTCGATCGCCTCGGGCAGACGGTCCGCGCCGTGCGCCGTCGACAGGGTCACCGTCACGTCTCCCCCGGCGCCGACGGTCGCCTGCAGTCTCGTGTCATCGGTGCCGTCGGCACTCCCGGCCCCGGCGGCACCTCCCGCGCCGCCGCCCCCTGCCACCGAGCCCACGACCCTGGCGAGGGCTGCGCGGACCCGCGTGACGTCGTCGGGCACCTGGCCCTGGGAACCGGGCGTACCCGTGACGACGAGCGTCACGACGTCGTCCGCGTGGTCGCGCTTGAGCGCGGCCGGCGGGGCGTCGGCGACGATCGTGCCGTGGTCGATCACGACGACACGCTCGGCCATCGAGTCGGCCTCGTCGAGGTAGTGCGTGGTGAGGACGATCGTCATGCCGTACCGCTCGCGCAGCGCACCGATGTGCTCCCAGAGGTTCGCGCGGCTGTGCGGGTCGAGGCCCGTGGTGGGCTCGTCGAGGAACAGCAGGGGCGGGTGGTTCATGAGGCCGAGCGCCACGTCGAGGCGGCGGCGCTGGCCGCCCGACAGGCTCTGGACCGTGCGCTTGCCGAGGCCGTCGAGCTCGAGCGCCTCGAGGAGGTCCGCGGCCCGGCGCTGGTACTCCGAGGCCGCCATGCCGTAGAAGCGGCCCTGGTTGTGGAGCTCGTCGGCGACCCGGTAGGAGAACCCTCCCCCGTTGCCCTGGCCGATGTACCCGATACGCGACCGGACCTCGGCGGGCTGGGTGCGGATGTCGAAGCCCGCGACCTCGGCCCGGCCCGACGTGGGCTCGAGGAGGCTCGTGAGCATGCGCAGGGTCGTCGACTTGCCGGCGCCGTTGGGACCGAGGAACGCGACGAGCTCGCCCTCGTGGACGTCGACGTCGATGCCCTTGACCGCCTCGACCACCTCCTTCTTGCGATGGAAGGTCTTGGTCAGCCCTTCGGTGTGGATCATGGCTCACGCCTCTCGCGTACGGTGTACTGGAATAGGTTTTCACGCTAGCATACGGTGTACGGGAATTGAAGGGTCTCCCGGTACAGCGCGGAAGTGGGAGGATCAGGCACCATGGCCAGCAACACCGTCGCCCCGGTCCCCTCCGACGGGGTGGACTCCGCCCGGACCCCGGACTCATCGGCGGACGCGCCGCTCGACGCGCCGCTCGGCGGCTCCGAGGGTGACGCGGCCGAGGGCGACACCGCCCCGGACCCGACCGACCAGGTCCCCCGACCCGCCGACGTGACCCGGCGCCTCGCGCTCCTGTGGGACCCGCCCGCCCCGCCGACCCGCGGCCGCAAGGCACGCCTGACGCTCGACGAGGTCGTGACCGCCGGGATCGCGGTCGCGCAGGAGGTCGGCCTCGACGCGCTCTCGATGCGCCGCGTCGCCGCCCGCCTGGACATGGGCGCGATGTCTCTCTACACGTACGTCCCCGGGCGCACCGAGCTCGTCGACCTCATGATCGACCGGGCGTTCGCCGAGCTCGAGCTCCCCGCGGCCGACGCCCCCTGGCGTGACGGGCTGTCACGGTACGCGCGAGAGGTCTGGCACCTCTACCAGCGCCATCCCTGGATCCTGCAGACCAACATGTGGCGCCTACCCCTCGCGCCGCACGTGCTCGACGCCCAGGAGGCCGGGCTACGGACGCTCGTCGACACCGGGCTGTCCGCGGAGCGGGTCGTCGAGATCCTGGGTCTGGTCGACGCGTTCGTGCGCGGGCTCGCGCGGGCAGCCGTCGCCGAGTCCGTCGAGAACGACGCGAGCGGCATGAGCAGCGACGAGTACTGGACGTCGATGAGCAGCTTCTGGGCCGACTGGTTCGACGTCGAGCGCTACCCCGTCATGACGCGCATCTGGGAGGCGGGCGGGTTCCACGCGCCGAGCGACCCGTTCGACGCGTCGCTCGACCGGCTGCTCGACGGCGTCGAGATGACGATCGACCGGGCGAACGACCACCCCTGACCCGCCCCGCCCGCCCCGCCCACCTCATCCCCCTCCCCCTCCCCTCCCCATCCCCTCCTCGGTGCCGAGAACGAGGTTGAGGTCGTCCCGGCGCCCGTAGCGACCTCCACCCCGTTCTCGACCGCGAGGAACCCCGGGCTCGGCGGGGCCGCCGGTCGACGAGGGACCCGCCGCGCGCCCACCGTCATCGCGCGCTACGTTCCGAGGACGAGGCCTGCGACGCCCCACGGACCCGCCGCGGGGCCGGCCGCGCGAGGACGGTGGATCCCATGACCGAGCAGGACGAGTCCCTCACCGGACGCACCACCAAGATCGCCCGCCGCCTGTGGGGCCTGGCCTACCTGCGCGGGGCCCTGTTCCTCGTGATCGGCGTCGTGCTCTTCGTCGCGCCGGACCGTGGCATCCAGTGGCTCACGTGGCTCGTCGCGGCGATGGCCGTCCTCCAGGGGATCCTCTTCCTGGTCGAGGCAGGGCGGCAGCGCAAGGACGGCGAGGGCGCGGTGTGGCGCTGGTTCGTGGGAGGACTGAGCATCGTCATCGGTCTCGTCCTCGCGTTCTGGCCGTCGGCGAGCGTGACCCTCGTGCTGCGGCTCGTCGGCGTCTGGGCGCTCGTCGCGGGGGTGATCGGCCTGGTCGGCGCGCTGCGCGCCCGCCGCACACGTGAGCCCGGCTGGGACTGGGAGCTCGCGACGGCCGCGCTGTGGGTCGTGTTCGGCGTCCTGGTGCTCGTGAGCCCCGTGACCGGGCTGCAGACCATCA
The DNA here is from genome assembly GCF_042789955.1 of Oerskovia sp. NPDC056781. Lineage (NCBI taxonomy): Bacteria > Bacillati > Actinomycetota > Actinomycetes > Micrococcales > Cellulomonadaceae > Oerskovia > Oerskovia sp. NPDC056781. Next base: position 14,162 of record NZ_JBHUAD010000054.1, on the reverse strand, counting down.
CGGTGCTGCTGGGCCTGTACCTCGTGGTCACCGGGGTCGTGATCCTGGTCGCCGCGTTCGCGCAGAGCACGGCCGCGAAGGACGCGAAGGCGGCGCTGGCGGGCTAGCAGCCCAGCGGCCCAGCGGCCCGGCGGCCCAGCGGCCCGGCGGCCCGGGGGCCCGGGGGCCCGGGTCGAGAACGGGATGGAGGTCGGCGTCGGCGACGGGACGACCTCGACCCCGTTCTCGGCACCGAGGTCCTACCAGGCGTCCAGGTGCCGGTGCTCGTGGCCGGGCGGCGGCTGGTACTCGGCGTGCGGCTCGGGCTGGAGGTAGGTGCGGGCGAACGCGAGCGACGCCGCGAGGTCCTCGTACCGTTCGGCGGCCGTGCGGGCGCGCCGTGTCGCGATCTCGACGACGACGTCCCCCTCCCAGCCTCGGCGCACGAGCTCGCCGAGCACCTTGTCGCACGGCTGGGTGCCGCGCCCGGGGACCATGTGCTCGTCCTTCATGGAGTCGGTGCCGTCGGCGAGGTGGACGTGGGCCAGCCGGTCGCCGAACACGTCGAGCAGGTCGAGGCTGTTCTGACGCGCGACGGCGGCGTGCGAGAGGTCGAGCGTCACGGCGTCGTAGGGGTGGTCGGTCGGGTCCCAGCCGGGCAGGTAGGCCTGCACCTCACGCTTGCGCCCACGCCACGGGTACATGTTCTCGACCGCGACCGTGACGCCCGTGGCGGCGTTGAGCTCGCGCACGTGGTCCGCGAAGCCGCGAGCGTACAGACCCTGCCAGCGGAACGGTGGGTGCACGACGACGGTCTGCGCCCCGAGCTCCAGAGCGAGGTCGACGGTCTGCTCGAGCTTGGGCCCGGGCAGCCGCCCCCAGACCCTTTGGCTCACGAGGAGCGTCGGGGCGTGGACGCTGCGGATGGGGATGCCGACGTCGGCCGAGAGCTTGGTGAGCGCCTTCGCGTCCTGCGTGGTCGTGTCCGACCAGACCATGACCTCCATGCCGTCGTAGCCCAGGTGGGCCGCGGCCTCGAAGGCGAACGGCGCCTTGCGCGGGTAGACGCTGGCGCTGGACAGCGTGACCTTGATCCGGGGCTCCTCACCCCTGCCTGCTTCACCCCCTCGGGCCTCGCCCTGGACGGGCGGCCGGGCGTCGGGCGTCGTCGCTTCACGCATGTCCGACACCCTAGACCCCGCGGGTGAGCGGCGTTCACAGGGGCGTCCTGAGCACCCCCTGAACTCTGGCAGGATGCTGCTCGACCGAACCGCCCGGAGCACTGGAGTGCGCATGGATCGTCCCGACGCCGCCTCGCCCTCGACCGTCGGCACGACGCGTCCGGGCTTCGGCCCGGGCGACGACGCCGTCCTCTCGACCGAGACGGACGACGCCCGCGCGCTCGCGGCTCTGGAGTCGCTCGTGGCGTACCTGGAGCAGGACTCGGCCTGAGAGCGGTCGGGTCCGCGGTCCCGTCGACGCGCTCCTCCTGCCCGACGGCGCAGCTCCCGTGCGTGTCCGGAGCGTCGCCTCCTGCACGGGTCGCCCGGGGCGCGCCCCGGCCCCGCCCACCCCGGGCCGCCGTCGGCACCCACCTCCGCTACAGTGGACTGGTCTATACCACTTCCCGGAGGAGCACGTCATGGAACGAACCGTCACCGTCGCCATCGCCGAGGGACTCCACGCACGCCCTGCGGCGCTGTTCGTGGCCGAGGCGGGCAAGCAGCCCGTCGCCGTGACCCTCACCAAGGAAGGCGCCGAGACCGTCGACGCCGCGAGCATCCTCGGCGTCATGACGCTCGGCGCGGCGGCGGGCGACCAGGTCGTGCTCGCGACCGAGACCGACGGCGCGGAGGCCGAGGCGGCCCTCGACGCGCTGGCCGAGTTCCTCGGGCGCGAGACGGTCTGACCCTCTCGTCCCGGCGCCGTCACCGAGTGTGACGTTCGGGCGGTCCGGCGACGGATCCCGCGACCCGAACGTCACACTCGACGGCGACGCGGGGCCGACGCACGACAGCACGCAGCCCGTGCCCCCTCGTCCGACGGGGCACGGGCTGTGTGCTGCGTGGTGGACGGTGAGGCAGCACCGCCCTGACGGCTAGAGTCCCAGCTCCTCCAGCACGGGCAGCTGTGCACGGACCGCGTCACGGGCTGCCGACGCGGTCGGCGAGGCCACCGCGATCTTCGCGAGCGCCGCGCACTGCTCGGAGGTCGTCGCCGCGAGGACGGCCGCGACGTCGCCGAGCGCACGCGGCGTCATCGACAACGACGTGACCCCGAGGCCCACGAGGACCGGCGCCAGGGCAGGGTCGGCCGCGGCCTCCCCGCAGACCCCGACCGGGCGGCCGTGCTCGGCCCCGCCCGCGCACGCGGCGCCGACGAGCGAGAGCACCGCAGGCTGCCACGGCGTCGAGAGCGCGGCGAGGTCCGCCGTCTCCCGGTCCGCGGCCATCGTGTACTGGGTCAGGTCGTTCGTGCCGATGCTCGCGAAGTCGACCTGCTCCAGGACCCAGCGCGACTGGATCGCCGCGGCGGGGACCTCGATCATGACGCCCGCGGTCGCCAGGCCTCGCTCACGGCAGGCTGCCGCAAACTCCTGGGCCTCGTCCGGGGTCGCGACCATGGGGGCCATGACCCACACGTCGGCCTCCTCGGCGGCCGCGGCCTGGGCGATCGCGTCGAGCTGACGCGTCAGGACCTCGGGGTGACGCACGGCGGTGCGCAGCCCACGGACGCCGAGCGCCGGGTTGGGCTCGTCCTCGGCCGTGACGAACGGCAAGGGCTTGTCGGCGCCCGCGTCGAGCGTGCGGACCACGACCTTGCGGCCCCCGAACGCGCTCAGCACGGCGCGGTACGCCGCGACCTGCTCGTCGATCCCGGGCTCCTCGGTACGCCCCAGGAAGCAGAACTCGGTCCGGAACAGACCGACCCCTTCCGCCCCTGCGGCCACCGCGGCCTCGGCCCCGGCCGGGTCCGCGACGTTGGCGAGGAGCTGGACCCGCACGCCGTCGGCCGTCCTGCCCTGGCCGTCGAACGCACGCGGACCGCGTGGGCGGTCGAGCACCCGGGCGACGTCCTCGGGCGACGGGTCGCGCTCGACCGTGCCCTGCGAACCGTCGACCAGGACGGTCTCGCCGTCCGCGAGGTCGGTGGCCCGGGGTGCCGCGACGACTGCCGGGATCCCGAGCGACCGGGCCAGGATCGCGGTGTGCGACGTCGGGCCTCCCCCGCTCGTGACGATCGCGAGGACCCGCGCAGGGTCGAGCGTCGCGGTGTCTGCCGGCGCGAGGTCGGTCGCGACGAGCACGAACGGGTGGTCGAGGTCCGGCACTCCCGGCGCCCGACGGCCCGTGAGGGCCGCGACGATGCGCTCGCGCACGTCGCGGACGTCGTGCGCACGCTCGGCCATCATGCCGCCGAGCGACTCGAGGCGTGCCGCGAGGTCACCGGCCGCCTCCCACACGGCCCGCTCGGGAACGGTCCGCTCCTCGCGGACCTTGCGGGCCGACTCCTTGGAGAGCGTGGTGTCGGCGGCCATGGCGACCGTGACCGTGAGGACCTCGACGGCGGTGCCGGTCGCCCTCGCGGCGCGTTCCGCGAGGTCCGCCTGGACGCTGCGGACCGCGTCGTCGATCGCGGCGACCGCCGCCTCGACGTCCGCGTCCGGCCCGAGCGTCGCCGCGGCGGGCTCGGGCACGGGGGCCGGCATCGTCACGACGACACCGGCCCCCCGCCCGGGGCTGACGCCCACACCGTCGAGGACGGAGGTCACCTGCTGCCTCCGCCGTCGGCAGTCGCCCCGGGGCCTCGGGCATCGGAGCCTCGGGCATCGAGCTCCGCGGGAGACAGGTCGGCCTCGGCCGCCTTCTTCTCCTCGGCGACCAGGACCGGGTCGGCGGTCGGGTCGGCGCCGACCGCGGAGTCGTCGTCCTCGCGGCCCGGCGTGCGCAGGTTCCACTTGGTGATGACCCACCGGAACAGGAAGTAGTAGATGACCGCGTACCCGAGACCGATCACGATGATCCACAGGGGCATCGTCGCGATGCGGAAGTTCAGGATGTAGTCGATCGCGCCGGCCGAGAAGCCGAAGCCGGACTTGATCCCCAGGGCGTTGACGAGGGCGAGCGAGGTGCCCGTGAGGACCGCGTGGATCGCGTACAGCGGGTAGGCGACGTACACGAACGCGAACTCGAGGGGCTCGGTCACGCCGGTGACGAACGCGACGAGAGCGGCCGAACCCATGATGCCGCCGATGAGCTTGCGGTTCTTGGGCTTCGACGTGTGGATGATCGCGAGCGCGGCTGCCGGGAGGGCGAACATGAAGATCGGGAAGAAGCCCGTCATGAAGGTGCCGGCCGTGGGGTCGCCGTGCAGGAAGCGCGCGATGTCGCCGTGCCAGACGGCGCCGCTCGCGTCGGTGTAGCTGCCGAACTGGAACCAGGGCAGCGAGTTGAGCAGGTGGTGCAGGCCGATCGGGACGAGCAGGCGGTTGGCCGTGCCGTAGACGAACGCACCGAGGACCGTCGAGCCCGTGACCCAGTCGCCGACGGCCGTGAAGCCCGCGTCGAACCAGGGGTAGATGAGCGCGCCGATCACGGCGATGATGACTGCGGCACCCGCGGTGACGATCGGCACGAAGCGGCGGCCGCCGAAGAAGGCCAGGTAGGGCGGCAGCTTGATGCGGCTGTACTTCTGGAACATGATCGCGGCGGTCAGACCGATGACGATGCCGCCGAGGACGCCGTAGTTGATGAGCTTCTGCTCGGGCGGGCCGGTGATCGCCGCCGTGACCAGGTCGAGGAAGTTCCCGTCCCCTGCCGCGGCGACGGCGTCCGGATTGGCACCGGCCAGCCACTCGGCCGGGGTGTCCGGCTTGCCCAGCACGTACGGCGAGAGCGCGTCGCTCACGCCCTTGAAGACGAGGTACCCGATGACGGCGGCCAGGCCGGTCGAGCCGTCGGCCTTCTTGGCGTAGCCGACCGCGACGCCGACCGCGAAGAGCAGCGCGAGGTTCGCGAACAGCGCGTTGCCGGCGGACGCGAACACGTCGGCGACGGGCTGCAGCCAGGGGAAGGTGCCTGCGGCGCCGTCGGCCCCGAGCATGTCGGCCTGGCCGAGGCGCAACAGAAGTGCTGCGGCGGGCAGGGAGGCGATGGGCAGCATGAGGGATCGACCGACCCTCTGCAGCTGCGCGAAGCCGGGAATCCCCTTCTTCACCTTGGGTGTTTCGGCCACGGACGTCATGTTCACTCCTCGTTGATCGGGTGCATCCGAGGCCGTCGGACCGCACCGCTTGAACTGGGAACTGCCTTGATCACGACGCCGGCCCGGACTCTGGAGCGCGTCGTTGCTGTAACCCGAGCCATCGCCACCGTCTGTGGTGGGATAGTTGTCTGGACCACTTGCGGACAGAGTGGTCTAGACATCATGATGTGTCAAGCCCCGGCAACTCCGGGGCGACCGAGAGCGAGGAACACGTGGCAGCGACGACGCAGGCCAGAGCACCCAAAGGCGGGCACAAGCACCAGATCGTGCGCGCCTACCTGAGCGACCTGATCGCGAACGAGCTGACCATCGGGGACGCCGTCCCCTCCGAGCGCGTGCTCACCGAGAAGTTCGGCGTCTCCCGCATGACGGTCCGCCAGGCCCTCGACTCCCTCGTTGCCGACGGCGTGCTCCTGCGCGAGCAGGGCCGCGGCACGTTCGTCGCCCCGCAGCACACCGACTTCGAGATGCGTCTGACGACGTTCGGCGAGGAGGCGCGACGGCTCGGCCTGATGCCCAGCACGCAGGTCATCGACAGCGGCACGCTGCCTGCGGGCCGCGTCGTCGCCGAGGCCCTCGGCATCGCCCCCGAGGACCGCGTGCACTACGTCGAGCGCCTGCGCTTCGCGGACGGCACGCCCATGGCCGTCGAGCGCGCATGGGTGCCCGTGGCGCTCGTCCCCGACCTGCTCGACGACGGCGTCCCAGCCAGCCTGTACGGCGCGCTGCGCGAGCGCGGCCACTCCCCGACGTGGGGCGAGGACACGATCATGGCCGCCGAGGCCAGCGCCGCCGAGCAGGCGATCCTCGCCATGACGAGCGTCCGTGCGGTCCTGCGCGCGCACCGCAAGACCTACTCGGACGACGGCGCCTGCATGTACTCCCAGATGTGCTACCGGGGCGACCGGTACTCGGTCGTCGTCCCGCTCCGCGAGGCCCGGCCGACGATCGTGCCCCGGCTCGCCCCCGCACCGGAGCTCGACGCCGAGCCCGCGTCCGGGTCCGGCACAGCCGAGACGGCCGAGACGGCATGAGCGCCACGACCGACGCCCTACCCACGACCCACGCACCAGAGAGGATGCAACGATGACTGCAGCCGATGCAGCACGGGCCGCCGCGATACTCGCCGGCCTCGGCGGGGTGAGCAACATCGAGGAGATCGACCCCTGCACCACCCGACTGCGGTCGCTCGTCAAGGACCCGAGCCTCGTCGACGTGGCCGCCCTGCGCGCCGCCGGCGCGTTCGGGGTCATGACGACCGGACGAGTGGTCCAGGTCGTCGTCGGCCCCCAGGTCGACACGATCGCCTCGGACCTCGCAGACCTCATGTGACCCCGTGCCCGCGGACCGCGGGCACCACGACGCACGCCCGCACCAGCACACGAAGGAGCACGACATGAGCAAGGCAGAGCAGATCCTCAAGGGCCTCGGCGGGGATGCGAACATCCTCGACCTCGAACCCTGCATCACGCGTCTGCGCGTGGAGGTCGAGGACCCGAGCCTGGTCGACGAGAAGACTCTCACGGGGGCCGGTGCCATCGCGGTCGTCCGGACGGGCAACGCGATCCAGGTGATCGTCGGTCCCGAGGCCGACAACCTCGCCTCGGACATCGAGGACCTCCGTTGACTGCAGCGTCCCTGACCGTCCTCGCCCCGGTCACCGGGACCGTCGTCGCCCTGTCCGACGTCGACGACCCGGTGTTCTCCGCGGGCCTCGTCGGTCCGGGTACCGCGATCGCTCCCGACCCCGCCGAGGGCGGCCTCGTGTCGGCCCCGATCAGCGGGACGATCGTCAAGGTCCACCCGCACGCGTTCGTCATCAAGCACGACAGCGGCCAGGCCGTGCTCGTGCACCTGGGCATCAACACGGTCCAGCTCGCGGGCGAGGGATTCACGCTGCACGTCGCGCAGGGCGACGTGGTCCACCAGGGCACGACCCTGGTCACCTGGGACCCCGCCGCGATCGAGGAGGGTGGCCGCTCGGCCGTCTGCCCCGTCGTCGCGCTCGAGGGCAAGCCCGACGCCGTGACCCCGCTGGCCCCGGTCGGGACCTGGGTCGCGCGCGGCGAAGACCTCCTCATCTGGGAGTGACGCCGGCGTCAGGACGAGCGTGACCTCGAGGTCACGCTCGTTCTGACATGTCCGGGCGGGTGGCCCGGGACTCAGCCCCGCAGCGGAAGCGTCAGCACCCGGTCACCCGGGTCCCCGTCCACGACCCGTACCGGCACGCCCCAGTCCTGCTGCGCGAGGTGGCACGCGGGGAACACGTCGGGGTCGGGCGTCCCGTCGTCGAGCAACGGCACGACGTCGCACGACGCGGCCTGCGCGGTCACGTGCAGCACGCCCTCGCCCACCTCGGGGTTCACGACCAGTGCGCGGGACAGCTCGGTCCCCGTCCCGGCGCCGTCGAGCAGCAGCTCGGGCGGCGTCGAGCTCACGGTCAGGCGCGTCGAGGGTCCGTAGCGGTCGTCGAGCTTCTGCCCCGGCGCGGGCGAGAACGGCACGTCGAGCCGCAGCTCCCCGGCAAGGACCTCGGTGACGGGTCGCTGCGTGCGGTGCGCGCCGCCGTCGAGCAGCTCTCCCACGAGCGTCGCCGGGAGCGCGACGCGCGTGATGCGGTGCGCGGCCGACTCCACGACGAGCAGGTCGACGCGCGCCCCCGCCTCCGCGGCCTCGCCGGGCGTCCACGGCTCGCCGTCCACGAGCACGACGACGTCGCTCGGCTCCGCGAGGCCCGTCGCCAGGGTCGTCACCTCGGCCGGTGACGCGTCCGCCCCGGCGGGGACGTAGCGGCGGATCGCCCCGTTGTAGGTGTCGGCGACGACCACGCTGCCGTCGGGCAGCGTCGCGAGCCCGAGCGGGTGCTGGAGCAGCGCCTGGTCGGCGGCCCCGTCGCGGTGCCCGAAGTCGAACAGCCCCTGCCCGACGGCGGTGCTCACCTCTCCCTGCGTCGTCCCGGCGACCGGGGTCACCACGCGCAGCGCCGAGGTCTCCGAGTCCGCGACCCACACGCGCCGGTCCGGGCCGACGGCCAGCCCGGACGGCTGCGCGAACCAGGCGTCGACGAGCGGCCCGTCGAGCAGACCTTCGTTCATGGTGCCGCCGACGAGGTCGATCGATCCCTGCTCGCCGTCGAAGGCCCACAGCGAGTGGTTGCCCGCCATCGCGACGAGGAACGCCCCCGTCTGCTCGACCCAGGCCACGTCCCAGGGCGACGACAGCTTCTGCAGCACCGCTCCGCCTGTGCTCTCGATCGACGCGGGCAGGCCCGCGGGCCTGGGCTGCTCCGGCACGTCCGCTCCGACGACGACCGTGAGACGCGACCCGAACGGACCGTCGACCTCGGCGAGCGTCCCACCGACCGGTGCACCGCCGTCAGCGGCCGCGAGCACGTTGTCGACCGCGCCCACCATGTACTGCTGCCCGTTCCCGGCGACCGTCGTCACCTGGCCGTCGGCGAGCCGCACCCCGCGCAGCGCGTGGTTCACGGTGTCGGCGACCAGCACGTCGTAGTCGAGGTACGCACGCAGCTCGGTCGGGACCAGGCACAGCCCGTTGGGCTCGCTGAACCGCGCCACGTCCGGTCCGCCGTCGACCAGCCCGCGCTCGCCGGACCCGATGCGCCGGACGAGCGTCTCGCCGTCGGGCCCGAGCTCGGCGAGGGAGTGGTGCCCCGCGTCCGCGACCAGGAGGTTGCCCCCTGGGAGCGCGACCGCCCTGGCGGGGAAGCGCAGCGTGCCCGACGTCGGGGAGGGCGGCACGTAGACGTCGCCCGCCCCCGCGGCCACCGACCGCAGCGTGCCCTTGGCGCGGTGCTCCTCCACGAGCTCGTCGACGAGCGCGGCGAGCGCCGACGCGTGACCCTCACCCGCCATCTGCGCGACGACGTACCCCTCGGGGTCGATCACGACGAGCGTCGGCCAGGCCCGCGCGGTGTACGCGGACCAGGTGACGAGCTCGGGGTCGTCGAGGACGGGGTGGCGCACCTCGTAGCGCTCGACCGCGGCGGCGAGCGCGACCGGGTCTGCCTCGTGCTCGAACTTCGGCGAGTGGACGCCGATGATGACGAGGTCGTCGCGGCGCGCCTCCTCGAGCTCGCGCAGCTCGTCGAGGACGTGCAGGCAGTTGACGCAGCAGAACGTCCAGAAGTCGAGGACGACGACCCGGCCGCGCAGGTCCGCGAGCGAGACGTCGCGTCCGCCGGTGTTGAGCCAGCCGCGGCCGACGAGCTCGGAGGCGCGGACGCGGGGCAGGCGGGCGTGGGGGGTCGTGGAGGTCACCGGACCATTCTGCTCGCACACCGGGCAGCACTCGACCTCGCCCTGTCGACAGTCGCTACCCACGTACGAGCGGTACAAGCCCTAACCCGATCGCTCGATCCTTCCCGTCACGCGCACGACGACCGCGACACCGTCGACCTCGTGCGGCACGTCGCCCGTCGCGGCGGCGTCGACGACGTTGACCTGGAGGCACCAGGTGTCGGCGACCTCGGCCGGCGTGTCCGCGCCACCCGTACGACCGGCCGCGTCCGCCCCCTCGTGCCTCAGGCCGATCCCCGTCACGCCGTCCTGGCCCGCGAGGGCCTGCTTGAGCGCGGCCTTGGCCTCCCGGGCCTGCTCGATGCTCGCCACCGGTACCACCCTCCGGCCGTCCGCCGCGGGTCGAGGCGGGCTCAGCGCGCGAGCCGGGCGTCGAGCGCGGCGAGGACGGTGTCGATCGGGTTGACGTACGTCAGCCCGGTCCCATTCTCTCCCCCGGTCTCCGCCCCGGCAAAGAGCAGCCCGAGCGCGACTCCGTCCGCGCGGTACACGAGCGAACCGGAGTCGCCCCCGCGCGAGAACGGCCCGGTCCCGGTCGACTCGACCTCGATCTGGTCGTCGAAGCGCAGCGCGCCGAGGTCCTCGCCGTAGCCGACCACGACGTCGTCGAGCTCGATCGCGGTGACGCGGCCCGCGGTGACGGCGGTCGTCCGGCCCGTCTTGCCGACCGTCTCGCCGCCGAGCGCGACGGCCGTGGTCGTGATGCGACCCACGGGGTAGTCGAGGTCGACGTCGGGGTCGTCGAGCAGGGCGATCGCGGCGTCGACCGTCGCGGTCCGCCCCCGCGCGAGGGGCACGGTCGCGGCGAGGGTGCCGACCTGGTCCGCGGGGGCGCGTCCGCCGTCGGCCGGCCCGGGCTGCACGACGACGTCCCCCACCTGTGCGCGCGGCGAGCCCGCGAGCACGTGATAGTTGGACAGGGCGTGCAACGTGTCCCCGACCAGGACGAACGCGCCCAGCGTGCCGGCCGTGACGTCGACGTGCGCGATCGAGACCCCGGGGCGCAGCGGCCGCACCCGGCCGGTCTCCCCCGCCGCCAGCGCGGTCACGACCGGCGGGCGCGGGCCGGTGCCCGTCGACCGGGAGAGCGCCCGGATCCGACCCGTCCGGCGGACGTCCACGACGGGTCCCGCCTCGGACGCGACGCGTCGAGCGATCCTGCGCACGGCCGGGAACCCCAGGCGGTAGCGGACCGCGATGCCGTACCCGCCGCCCTCGCGCGGGGCCAGCCCGAGCGCGAGCGTGGGTGCCCAGGCGTCCCTGTCGGCGGGCCCGACCGGCGCCCCCTCCCCCGTCGGCCGCGCAGCGCTCGCCGTCGCCTCGGTCCCCGCGGCGAGATCGCGCGCGAAGTCCGCGAGCTGCCCCTTGATCTCCCGTGCCTCGTCCCTGTCCATGCGTCGAGGTTGGCACGGCCCACCGACACGCACGTGACGAGCGTCACCGTGTCGCTAGGGCTGTTCACTTCACGAAACAGACTGTCAGGAAAACTTCTTCCGGGAAGTCGCGTCATGAAGTCCGGGTTCGCCCCTCTTGAGAGATGTACACAGTTTCTCCGCCGCGAGACCCGCGGCCCTCACCTTGAGAGCGATCATGCACCTCGACCACGCGTTCCGGCCCTCGACCGACGAGATCCGCAGCGCCATCCTCTGGGCCCTCGACCACGACCGCGCCGCCCTCGTCGAGCACCGGGCCTACGCGCACCTCAACCTCCGCAGCCCCGTGCGCCGGGCCGCCGACGCACGCATCGTCCGCCGCTGGCTCGAGGCCTCGGCGGTGTCGTCCGTCATGACCAGCTCCCTGGCCATGGCAGCATGACCGCGTGATCGACTTCAACAACGCCTCGTTCGTCAAGCTCAACCCCTGGGACCTGGCGAGCGCCCAGAAGGACCTCCAGCAGATCCTGCACGCCGACGAGCAGGTCTACCTGGCGTTCAAGGGCATCCGTGACTCCGTGACGTTCACGAGCAAGCGCATCCTCGCCCTCAACGTCCAGGGCATGACGGGCAAGAAGAAGGACTTCACGACCCTGCCGTACAGCAAGATCCAGGCGTACTCGGTCGAGACCGCCGGGACGATCGACCTCGACTCCGAGCTCGTCCTGTGGTTCTCGGGCCTGGGCAAGGTCACGCTCGAGTTCGGGCGCGGCGTCGACATCTACACCGTGAACCGGCTCCTGGGCGACAAGGTCCTCTGACCCGCCGCCGGGCTACCGGCTGACGTCGACCCACTGCGCCCCCGCGAGCTCCGCGAGCCGTCCGGGCGTGATCGCGAACGCGCTCGTCGGGCTGCCCGCCGCCGGGTAGACCGTCTCGAAGCCCTGCAACGACACGTCGCAGTACACCGTCACGGGCCCGCTGTGCCCGAACGGCCCCACACCGCCGATCGGCTGCCCCGTCAGCGCGGTCGTGCTCTCGGCGTCGAGCATGCGCGGCTTGGCCCCGAACGTGGCCTTGAACTTCGCGTTGTCGACCCGCGCGTCGCCGCGTGTCACGAGCAGGAAGCTGCGCTCGCCGTCGCGCAGCGCGAGCGTCTTCGCGATCTGCCCCGGCTCGACCCCGAGCGTCGCCGCCGCCATCTGGACCGTCGCGGTGTCCTCGCCCGTGTCGAGGACCGTGAGGTCCGGGGCCTGGGCGTCGAAGAAGGCGCGGGTGCGGTCGGTGCTCACGGCAGGTCTCCTCAGGGTCGGCAGGTGGCCATCATCGCGCGCGCACGAGGTTCGTGACACCCTCGGGGTCGAGGTCGTCCTGAGCATCTGGCCGGCCGCAACCCCGTCCTCGCCGCGGGCGTCACCGCGATCAGCCCACAGGCATCGCGCCCGACGGCGGAGTCCCCACCTCCGCGACCGGCCGCGGCACGTACGGCTCGCCCGTGAGGTCCGCCCGCTCGACACGGTCGAGGCGGAACCAGCGGACAGCCTCCCGGGACCGGCACCACGCGATGAGGTACCAGGCGTCCGCCGTGTGCGCCAGGATCACGGGCTCGACCCGACGGGCCGACTCGTGGCCGCGCCCGTCGCGGTACCGGATCGCGAGCACGACCGACCGGGCGAGGGACTGCTCGACGGCACGCAGGACCTGCAGGTGCACCCGGGCGCGCGGCACGGGGCCACCCGGCGCGCCGTCGACGCCGCCCGGCGCCGCGCCGTCGGACGCGGCAGGGTCGGACACCGCACCGTCCGACGTGGCACGGTCCGGTCCCACGTCGTCCGCCGACCCGACCGGCGCCGAGGCGACGCCCGCACCCGGGCGAGCTGCGCCGTCGGGCAGGGGGGTCGGACCGTCCGGGGCGCGCCCGGACGCTGAGCCGTGGTCGATCCACACCCTCGCCGCGAGCGCCGCCGCCCGCTCGCGCGCCTGCGGGCCGAGCGCGTCCCAGACCTTGCCCTGCGCCGTGGCGGCGTCGACCGCGAACGGGCTGCCGGGCGGGAGCGCAGCGAGTGCGACCGCGACCGCGACGGCCTGCTGCGGAGTGAAGTTCACGGGAGGCAGGGACGCGGAGGGGTCGAGCACGTAGCCGCCACCCGGCCCGGCCTGTGCCCAGACGGGCAGACCCGCCTGCTGGAGCGCCGAGACGTCGCGCTTGATGGTGCGCTCGCTGACCTCGAGCAGGCGCGCGAGGCGCGGTCCCGTGGTGCCGCCGGGACCGGCACGACGCAGCTCCTCGGCCACGGCGTAGAGCCGCTCGGTCTTGTTCACGCGCCGCCTCCGTCGAGATCCCCGGAACCCCTCGAACAATGGTGACAGACAGGTGTCACCAGGGCCGCGCGAGAGTGGACTCATGACCACTTCAGCGCAGGACACCAGCACCGAGCAGCAGACCCACGTCGTCCTCGTCCCCGGCTTCTGGCTCGGGGCGTGGGCGTGGGACGACGTCGTCCCCCACCTCGAGGCCGCGGGCCTCGCAACCCACGCCGTGACGCTCCCCGGGCTCGACGACGTCGCGACCGACCGCAGCCGCCTCACCCGCGAGGACCACGTCCAGGCGGTCCGCGACGTGATCGCCCCCCTCGACGGGGACGTCGTGCTCGTGGGGCACAGCGGCGGTGGCCCCGTGATCCACGAGGTCGTCGACCGCGACCCCGCGCGCATCCGTCGCACGGTCCACGTCGACACGGGGCCGCTCGTCGACGGTGCGTCGCTCGCCCCCGACCTGCCTGCGGGGACGGTCGAGATCCCGCTGCCCTCGTGGGACGAGCTCGTGGCCCAGGGGTCGAGCCTCGACGGGATCGACGAGGCCGGGCTCGCGCGGTTCCGCGCGCGGGCCGTTCCCCACCCGGGCGGCGTCGCCGGGGGCCGGGTGCACCTGAGCGACCCCGCGCGCCTCGACGTGCCCGCGACCGCGATCTGCACGAGCCTGCCCTCGGAGGTGCTGAGGACGATGGCGCACCCCGGGCCGCCCCTGCACACCGAGCTCGGCGAGCTCGACGTCACGTACGTCGACCTGCCGACCGGGCACTGGCCCATGTTCTCGCGGCCCGCGGACCTCGCGGCCGAGATCGTGCGGGCGGCACAGGCGTAGGCGCTCCGGCCCGGCTGTCGGCCGTCGGCCGTCGGCCGTCGGCCGTCGAGAACGAGGTTGAGGTCGCCCTGGGTTCCAGGA
>NZ_JBHUAD010000053.1:0-21369 GCF_042789955.1 Oerskovia sp. NPDC056781 | reverse complement strand
TCTCAGGGTAGGGACGGACGCCATCCGCATGCTCGGCACCGAGAGGGCGGCGCGGGTCAGCCCGTGTTCTGCAGGCCCGCTGCGACGCCGTTGACCGTGAGCAGCAGCAGGTGCTGCAAGCCGTCCTTGTACTGGCCCTCGGCCCCCGAGCGCAGACCGCGCAGCGCACGGAGCTGGAGCAGCGACAGCGCGTCGACGTACGGGCTGCGGAGCTGGACCGCGCGCCCCAGGACCCGGCGGCCGGCCAGCGGCCACTCGTTCCCGGAGATCTTCAGGACCCACTCGCGCGTCAGGCGCAGCTCGTCGAGGATCTTGGCCGCGAGGTCGTCGCGGTCTCCGAGCGCGAGGTAGCGCTCCGCGATCCGCTCGTCGGCCTTGGCGAGCGACATCTCGACGTTGTCGATGAGCGTCGCGAACAGCGGCCAGTCGCGGTGCGCCTCGCGCAGCCGCTCCAGGTCGCCGAACTCCTTGAGCGAGGTGCCCAGGCCGTACCAGCCGGCGAGGTTGATGCGGGCCTGAGACCACGAGAAGACCCACGGGATGGCGCGCAGGTCCTCGAGCGACTCCACGGAGAGCCCTCGGCGGGCCGGGCGCGACCCGATCGGCAGCAGGCCGACCTCCTCGAGGGGCGTGACCTCGGAGAACCACTGCGGGAAGCCCTCGCTGCGGACCAGTGCGTGGAAGTGCTCGCGCGACGACGCGTCCAGGGCGGCTGCCACGTCGGCGAAGCGCGCGGTCGCCTCGGCGTTGCGACGCTCGACCGACGGTGCGGAGGCCAGCAGCGTCGCCGCGGCCACCTGCTCGATGTGGCGGGCCGCGATCGTCGGGTCGCCGTAGCGGGCCGTGATGACCTCGCCCTGCTCGGTCAGCTTGAACCGGCCGTCGACCGAGCCCGGGGGCTGGGCGAGGACGGCACGGTTCGCGGGGCCGCCACCGCGACCGAGGGCGCCGCCACGGCCGTGGAACAGCGTCAGGTTGATCTCGTGGCGCTGCGCCCACTGCGCGATGCGGCTCTGGGCGGAGTGCAGCGCGAGGGTCGCGGAGACCGGCCCGACGTCCTTGGACGAGTCCGAGTAGCCCAGCATGACCTCGACCTTGCGGCCGTTCTCCGCGAGGCGGCGCTGGACCTGCGGCAGCTCGAGCGCGGCCTCGAGGATCTCGACGCTCGCCTCGAGGTCCGCGAACGTCTCGAACAGAGGGATCGCGTCGATCACGGGTGCGTCGTCGGCGCCCTCGAACGCGAGCTCGGCGAGCTGGTAGACCGCGGCCAGGTGCTCGGGCTTCTGCGTGAACGACACGATGTAGCGGCGGGCGGCGCGCACGCCGTAGCGCTGCTGGATCGAGCCGATCGCGCGGTACGTGTCGAGCACCTCGCGCGTGCGGTCGGACAGCGCGCCGTGCACGCCGTTCTCCGCGATCTCCGCGAGGGCGGCCTCGTGGACCTGCGAGTGCTGGCGCACCTCGAGCTCGGCCAGGTGGAACCCGAAGGTCTGCACCTGCCACACGAGCTGCTGCAGGTCGCCGTACGCGGCACGGGGCGCGCCCGCCGCGATGAGCGAGTCCTGGACGACCTTGAGGTCGGCCTCGAGCTGCTCGGGCACCGTGTACGCGAGGTCGGCGTCGCGCAGCCTGGTCGCGGCGATGCGACGGGCCACGACGAGCATGACCGCGCGGTGCGGCTCGGCGGGAGACTCCGCGGCGGCCTCGGCCGTGATGGCCTCGGAGAGCTGGCGCTGCTTCTGCCACAGGGAGCGCAGCCCGTCCGACGCGGGCGTGCCCTGCTCGTCGAGCGTGAGCGTGCGCCCGATGCGCTGCGCCGCACGCTCGAGGGCCTGGAGAGCATGGTCGGCCGCGATGGCCGCCGCCTGGCGCGTGGTCTCCGCGGTGACGTTCGGGTTGCCGTCGCGGTCGCCGCCGATCCAGGTGCCGAGGCGCACGAACGGTGCCGCCTGCGGGCGGTCGTGGCCGGCCTTGTCGGCCAGCAGCCAGTCGTCGAGGCGGCGGTAGACCGTCGGGAAGACCGTGAAGAGGGTCGCGTCGAACACGCTCATCGCGGTGCGGACCTCGTCGAGCGGCGAGGGCTTCGCGGCGCGGATCGGGGACGTGCGCCACATGCCGTCGATCTCGGCAAGGAGCTTGCGCTCGTTCTCCGCGAGCGACGCGCCGCCGGACGGCAGGGAGTCGCGCTCGGTGAGCAGCGCGGACAGGCGACGGATCGACGCCGAGATCGCCCGACGGCGGGCCTCGGTCGGGTGTGCCGTGAGGACCGGGCGGAACTCGAGCCGCTGCAGGCGGGCGAGCGCCTCCTCGTGCCCCACCTCGTCCGCGAGCTGCGTGAAGGCCTCGGGGAGGGTGTCGTCGACGACCGACGGCGCGAGCTCGGCCTCACGGTCGTGCAGCACGCGCACACGGTGGTGCTCCTCGGCGAGGTTCGCGAGGTGGAAGTACACCGTGAACGCACGGGCCACCTGCTCGGCGCGCTCGTGGCTGAAGCCCTCGACGAGGCGCTCGGCCTCCTCGAGCGCGGCGTCCGCGTGCTCGCCGTACGCGCGGATCGAGAGCTCGCGCAGGTGCTCGACGTCGTCGAGCAGCGCGGGATCCCCCGACTCCGTCAGGACCGTGCCGAGCAGACGGCCGAGGAGCCGGACGTCGTCGCGCAGCGGCGCCGGGACCTCGTGCCGGGCGCCCGTGCGGCCGTTGCCGTCGGTGGATGCGGGGGAAAGGTTGTCGGTCACGGGTCCGTAGCCTAGGCGCTCGACGGCCCGGCTTGTCGAGGGCGTCTGCCTGGTGGTCGATCCGTCGGACCGGACGGCGAACGCCGGGCTGCCGGGATCGAGCACGACGCCCGGGCGAGGAGACCTCGCCCGGGCGCGTGACGTCGTCGGGCCGGGGCGGTCCCCTCCCCGTGCCAGGTCAGTGCGTGAACGCGCCCTGCCACACCGTGTCGAACGGCGCGTGCGAGCTCACGCGCGCCTCGATGGCCTCGGTGACCATCTGCTTCGCGACGCCCACGGCGCGCTCGACGTCGTTGCCCTTGGCGAGCTCGGCCGTGATCGCCGCCGCGAACGTGCAGCCCGCTCCGCTCACGCGCTCCTCGCCGACCTTGGGGACGGAGAAGACCGTGATCTCCTGGCCGTCGAACAGGACGTCGACCGCGTCCGGGCCGGGCAGCTCGACGCCGCCCTTGACGACCACGAAGTCCGGGCCCAGGGCGTGGATGCGCTCGGCGGCCTCGACCAGGTCGTCGACCGACTCGATCTTCTCCATGCCGGACAGGATCTTCGCCTCGAACACGTTCGGGGTGATGACGGTCGCGAACGGCAGGATCTTCTCGCGCAGCGCCGTGTCGGTGTCGAGGGCGGCGCCCGGCTCCTGGCCCTTGCAGATGAGGACCGGGTCGAGGACCACGTGGTGCCAGCGCTTGCTCGCGAGCGACTCCGCGACCACGTCGATCGTCGCGGGCGTGCCGAGCATGCCGATCTTCACGACGTCGAGGTCGTACGTGGCGTTCGCGGCCTCGAACTGGTCCGCGATGACCTGCGGCTCGACCGGGACGAACCGGTGGCCCCAGCCGTTCTTCGGGTCGAACGACACGATGCACGTCAGGGTCCCGACGCCGTAGACGCCCAGCTCCTGGAACGTCTTGAGGTCGGCCTGGATACCGGCTCCCCCGGTGGCTTCCGATCCGGCGATGACGTACGCGAGGTTGACCATGGTGCTGCCTGTGTCCTTCGAGGAAGAGTGGTGGGACCGGGCCTGGCCCCCGGGAAAGCGTACGCCGCGCCGCCGGGGCGGCGATGGCCGGGACGCCGCCGGGGCGGCGTGGGCGCCGTCAGTACCGTCGCAGCCGTCAGTACCGTCAGTACCGTCGCAGCCGTCACCGCCCCGGCCGCACCAGCTCCGCCTCGTACGCGAGGATCACGAGCTGGACACGGTTCGTGAGCCCCACCTTGGTCAGCAGCGAGCGGACGTGGCTCTTGACGGTCGCCTCCGAGAGGAACAGCTCGTCCCCGACCTCCTTGTTGGACAGGCCACGAGCGACGGCGAGCAGCACCTCGCGCTCGCGCGGCGTCGCGAGCTCGAGCCCGGCCCCCGCACGCGGGGCGGCCGCGACGCCCGAGCCCGCGTGCCAGTCCGAGAGCTCGACGTACCGCTCGATGATCCGCCGCGTGACACCCGGGTCCAGCAGGCTGTCCCCCGCCCGGACGCGGTGGACCGCGTTCACGAGGGCCTCGGGGTCGGCGTCCTTGAGCAGGAACCCCGCGGCCCCCGCGCGCAGGGCGCCGTAGACGTACTCGTCGTCGTCGAACGTCGTCAGGACGAGCGTGCGCACGCCCGCGAGCGCCGGGTCCCCGGAGATCTGCGCGGCGGCGTCGATCCCGTTGAGGTGCGGCATGCGCACGTCCATGAGGACGACGTCGGGCCGCAGGGCGTGGGCCATCCTGACGCCCTGGGTGCCGTCGGCGGCCTCGCCCACGACCGTGATGTCGGGCTCGTTGTCGAGGATCATGCGCAGGCCCAGGCGGATCGTCGCCTGGTCGTCGACCACGACGACGCGCACGGGCTCGCTGAAGGCCCGGCTCTCGGCGACGACGTGGCCGAGGACGAGCCCTGGCCGGGCGCCGGGCTCCGGAGGGGGAGGCGGGACGGGGGCGTGGGTCATGAGGCCTCTCGGGGCAGGACGGCCTGGACGCGCCAGCCGCCGTTGTGGTCGGGTCCGGCGGACAGCGTGCCGCCGCACGACAGCGCGCGTTCGCGCATGTTCAGCAGCCCGTTGCCGCCGTGCAGGTCAGGGTTGTCGGGCAGGGGCGGACCGGGGTCGCTCACGGCGACGCGCACGTACCCGGGCGTCGCGACGACCTCGAGGCTCAGGCGTGGGGCGAGCGAGTGGAGCAGCACGTTGGTCAGACCTTCCTGGGCGATGCGCACGACGGCGAGGCTCACCTCGGGTCGCAGGTCGCCCAGGTCGTCGGGCAGGTCGAGCTCGACCTCCCGTCCGGACGCGGTCAGACGTGCGGCCGCGGCCCGGACGTCGACGAGCGCGGGCGCGGGCGCGAGCTCGAGCGCCTCCCCGGTCTCACGACGCAGCACGTGCACGACCGAGCGCATCGAGGTCAGCGCCTTCTTGCCCTCCTCCGCGATCCACGTGACCGCCTCTGCCGGGGCCTGGGGCTGGTTGGGGGCGACACGGTCCGCGGCCTGCGCCCGGACGACGATCGCGGACATGTGGTGCGCGACGACGTCGTGCAGCTCGCGTGCGATGCGCGTGCGCTCGGCGAGCACCGCCTGCTGCGCCAGCACCCCCTGCAGTGCCGTGAGCTCCTCGTTGCGCGCGCGCAGCTCCTCCCCCGTCACGGCGATGCGCCGGACCATCCACCCGAGCGCGACGGCCGCGAGCGCCAGCGCGACCGTGGAGAGGATGTCCGAGGGGGTCGCCCACGAGTTGATCTTCCCGTACCCGAACAGGGACTGGAGGTACAGGTTCAGCGCCCACCCGGACAGGACGGCCCCGGTCGCCGCGAGCGCCGGCGGCACGGCCCCCTGCCGGGTCGCGCAGAAGCCCGCGACGAGGAGCGGTGCGAGATGGAACAGGCTCGACGAGACGCCGAACTGGAACAGGGGGTAGAGCATCGCGGTGCCCCAGAACGCCCAGCCCGGCGCGACGCGCCGCAGGGCGAGCACCCCCACGAGCCAGGCCCCCGTCCACCAGTACGGCTCGATGAAGTGCGGTCTCCAGTAGTCGCCCCGGTACATGTACCCGACGAACCCGAACCACACCGCACCGACCGCGAAGGCCGCGAGGAGGTCCTGCGCCCAGACGGGGGCACGGCGGAGGGCGAGGTGCACGGACCCACCGTAGCGAGGCGGTCCCCGGAGCGGCACCGCCCTGGGGCGGGGGCCCGACGGCGTCGCGTCCGCCCTGGGAGGGAGCACGCCCGGGCGGGACGCGCCCCGCGGCCAGGGGCAGGGCCGCCCCGGGGTCGATGCCCGGGGGCCGTGGGCCGGGCGAGGCTCGGGACATGTCCCGTGCTGCGCCTCCCCCGCCCCCGGCCCACCACTGCCGACCGACCCTCGCGGACCGCGTGTACGCGGCGGTCGTCGGGGCCGGGATCCTCGCGAGCGCCGTGTCGGCGTACGAGCTCGTGGCACGCGGCGCCCCGCTGTCGACGTCGTCGATGTCGGTCTTGTCGGTGCCGGCGGATCCGGCGGGACCTGCGGATCCGGCGGGACCTGCGGGACCGTCGGTGCCCGCGTCCTCGCACGGACCCGGGGACACGTCCAGTGGGAGCTGCCCCGCGCGCGACGACGGCTCGTCCGGCGGGTGAACGGTCGGGTGACCTGCGGGGCCGATGTGTGGCGCCGATGTGTGGGGCCGGATGCCCCTACGCGACGCCGTCCCGCCGCGGCACGGCGTGGTCGGTCGCCTCGGGGGCCACGAGCATCTCGGGGGCGGTGCGCACGAGGAGCCACGCCGGCAGGATCGCGAGGCACAGCACGGGCAGGACCCCGACGTCCCCCACGACCGCGACCGCGACGAACAGGGCGATCCACCCGTCGCGCCCGACCGCCAGGACCACGCCGAGGACGCCGCTCGCGACCGAGAGCCCGAGCGGCGCACCGGGGAAGGCCGCGTTGACGGCCACCCCGGCGGCGACCCCGATGAACACCGCGGGGAAGATCCGCCCGCCCCGGAACCCCGCCGCGGCCGCGATCACGAGCGCCACGAGCTTGACCGCGAAGATGAGGACGAGGTTCCACGTCGAGAAGTCGGCGCGCTGCTGGACGAGCTCGAACGACTGCTGGGAGCCCTTGAACAGCGTGAGCGGCCCGCCGATCGCGCCGAGGATCCCCAGGAGCACGCCGCCGAGCGTCACGTACAGGACCGGGTTGCGCATGCCGTGGAAGAACCGGTGCACGTGCCCGAACGCGAGCACGCCCAGCAGGGCGGCACCTGCGGCGAGCGTCGCGACCGCGAGGGAGACGCCGACGTCGCCGATGTCCGGCACCCCGAGGTCGGGCAGGTCCATCGAACCGAACGGTCGCCCGATGGCGTCCATGGTCATGGCCCCGGCACCGGCCGACACGAGCGGGAGGAACAGCCGGTCGAACAGCGGGCCGCCCCGGGGGAAGCCCGCGACGACGCCCGTGAACACGAGCGCGGCCGCGACGGGGGTGCCGAACAGCGCACCGATCGTCGCAGCCGCCGCGAGCATCACGACGAGGTCCGTGGGTACCTGGGGCCACAGCCGCGCGACCAGCACGACGAGCAGCGCGGTGTTGATCGCGATGATCGGGTTCTCCGGCCCCAGGCTCACTCCCCCGGCGAGGCCCAGGACCGTGACGACCACGAGGCTGGGCAGCACGCGCAGCGGCAGCGGGGGCGCGATGAGCTCGGTCGTCGCGGAGTCGCGGCCGCCGTGCCCCGGGACGAGCCACACCACGAGCCCCACGAGCAGGCCCGCGCCGGTCAGCATCGCGAAGATCCACCAGCGCGAGTCCGGGTCCACGCCCAACGACCCGGGCAGGTCCGTCCACAGGAGGTCCTCGGCCTCGGCCGACAACCAGTCGAGGGCGTAGAGCACGAGCGCCGAGATCATCCCGACGAGCACCGCCGGGACGCTCAGCCGCAGGAGCGTGCGCAGCGCAGGGGCGTCCGGCTGGCCCGCGCCGGCAGCGGGCACCGGGTGGGGGGTCGCGTCGTCGTCCCGCGCGGGCATGCGCCCAGCGTGGCACGCACGAGGTCCGTGCGCGCCCCGGGGCCGGCGCCCGCCCGCCGCCTCGACGGCGCCGCATCAGCCCCAGGGCTGAACCCACCCCCGAGGTCCGCGCCCTGAGGCGAGGGCGCGTGCCGCCGTCGGGCCGATGTCCCCGGCGCGAAGCCTTGGGAAGGTCGACGGGTGACCCTCCGCAACGACGCCCGCACCACGCGCGGCCACCGCCCCGCATGGGCCGCGCCCTGGCCCGACGCCGCCACCCGCGCCGCGGAGGCGACGCGCCACGACCTGCACCGAGCGCGCGCCGTGACGTACGGACTCGTGCTCACGCTGCTGGTGACGGCCGCCGTCGAGGCCGAGGTCTGGCCGCTCACCGCGTACCGGCTCTTCAGCACGGTGCGGACCGGCACGACCGTGAGCCTCGAGCTCGTGGCCGCGACCGACGACGGCGACGTCCTCGTCCACCCGGCCGACCGATCCGAACCTCTCACCACGACGACCCGCCAGTACCCGGACCTCTCCGCGGCCACGCCCGAACGGCGCCGCGAGATGGTGTCCGCGTGGCTCGCCCTGGCCGGGATCGACCCTGCGGCCGTGACCACGGTGCGGCTCGAACGTGCGGTGCGGACGCTGCCCGACGGGACCAGCACCTGGGTCGAGCGGTCGCGCGAGACGGTCCTGGAAGTCGTGCCGTGAGCGGCTCCGCGGGCTCGTCGCTGTGCCGGGCGGCGCACGTCGTCGACCGCGTCCTCGTTGCCCCCGGACCTGCCCACCGGCTGCTCGAGGTGCGCACGCTCCTCGCTCTCGTGATCGGGCTGCGTCTGGCCACACGTGACTGGACCAGGATCGCCGACCGACCGGCCGCGCTCACCGACCACGGGACCGTCATGGGCTGGCTGCTCCTCGCCCCGCCCGCATGGCTGCTCGTCGTGGTGCAGTGCGCCGGGCTCCTGGGCGTGGCGCTCGTCGTGGCTCGCCGCTCCGGACGCGCGGGGTTCGTGCTCGCCTGGTGCGCGTACACCGCGCTCGCCGCCCTGTGGGGCGGCTCGGGCAAGGTGTTGCACAACGACGTCCTGACCGTCACGGTCGGGTTCGTCCTGCTCCTCGCGGCCGACCCGCCGCAAGCGCTGCCCGCCACGGAGCGGAGCCCGCGCTGGGGATGGCCACCGCGTGCCGCGCTCGCGGCGCTCGCCACGGTGTACTTCCTCACCGGCGCGCAGAAGCTGCGGCACAGCGGCACCGGGTGGGTCTTCAGCGACAACATGTCGTGGGTCCTGCGCCAGGGCGGGAGCGGGTCCCCGTTCGGGGACGCATGGGTCCACACCGTCGCCGACCAGCCGTGGCTCACGCAGGCGCTCGCGGGCGGGGCGCTCGTGCTCGAGCTGACGGCTCCGGTGTGGCTCGCGATCCGGGTCGCGCGCATCCCGTTCGTTCTCGCGGTCGCTGCGATGCACGGCAGCATCTGGGCGTTCCTCGGGCTGGACTACTCGGCGTGGGTCCTGACGGCCGCGGCCGTCGCGGTGCCGATGGCGCTGCGTCCCGGGCGACGGCTGCCGGGACGGTGGTCGCCGAGGCCGGGGCGCGAGGACGGGGCGCGCCCCGCTGTGAGCGCCGTCGTCGAGATGCGGCGAAGTGGGGTCACGGTCGGTCCGTGACCCCACCGCATCTCGCGTCGGGCTCAGGCCGTGCGGCGCAGCCGGGCGCCCAGCGCGTAGGCCCCGACGACGGTCGCCGCGGCGACCAGCACCACGTCCTTGAGGACGTACTGCCCGAGCAGCGTCATGCCGGAGGCGAACAGCTCGTCGAAGAACAGCACGGTCGGGGCGAGGATCCCGACGAACGCGCCGGCCATGACCACGAGCCCCGCCCGCAGCCAGTACCCGCTGACGAGCGTGAGGCCGATGAAGCACTCGACGACCGCGGTCCCGACAACGGCGACCGTGCCGTGGACGAGCCCCAGGGTCAGGGTGTCGATCGTGCGCTCGGCGACGACCTCGGCGGGGCTGGCGCCGGGGAAGAACTTCAGGACGCCGAACCCGAGGAAGACCAGGCCGAGCGCGACCCGCAGGGCCGGGACGGACCAGCGGGTCAGGAAGCGTGCGAGGGCGTCGACGGCGTCGCTCACGTGGGTAGAGACGGAGCCTCGGCGGGAGATCGCCGGACCGTTGACGGAGAGGGTGGACATGGACGTGCCTTTCGGGAGGTGGTGGGTTGTCGGCGCCTCGTCGTCGGGCGCACATCCAGAAGGAGCCCTCCCGGGCCGCGGGTGATGCGGGTCACACCGTGTTTCACCCACTCGACGGCCCCCCTCGACCGGGTCCACCACCCGGCACGCCGGTGGGTCCTCGGGCGGATCCCCTACTTGCCGAACATCTGCGCGAACGACGGCACGCCGTCGAACATGCCCGTCGCGGTGCGCGGCTCGCGGGCCGCGACCGTGGTCGCGAGCTCCTTGGCCGCACGGCGGATGCGGGCCGGGAGCGGGCCCGCGTCGTGCGTGCTGTCGCCCTCGGCAGCCCAGTCGTCGGTGGCCGCGAAGACCGAGGTCGTCGCGACGTCGGCGTGCAGGTACGTGAACAGCGGGCGCATCGAGTACTCGACGGCCAACGAGTGGCGGGACGTGCCGCCCGTCGCGCCCAGCAGCACTGGCACGCCCTGGAGCGAGTCCTTGTCGAGGACGTCGACGAAGGACTTGAACAGGCCCGAGTACGTGGTCGTGAACAGCGGGGTGACCAGGACGAGCGCGTCGGCGCCCGTGACCTTCTCGATCACCTCGGCGAGGTCGCCGCTCGCGAAGCCCGTGAGCATCGCGTCGGTGATGGCGTGGGCGACGTCGCGCAGCTCGACCGTCGTGACCTCGGCAGCGACGCCCAGGTCGCCGAGCTCGGCCACCGTGGCGGCGGAGAGACGGTCGGCGAGGAGGCGGGTCGAGGACGGCTGGCCGAGGCCGGCGGAGATCGCGACGATCTGGCGAGCGGTCATGAGGTGGTGCTCCTGGTTCGTGAGGGTTCTTCGAGTGTGCCGCACGGTGCGTGCGGCGGGTGGTGCGTGGTGCTCTCGTGGCCTGCCGGGCGGCGCTGGGGTCCGGGCCGCCCCTGGCCACGAGGGCGGCCCGGTCCGCCCGGGTCACGCGGGTCACCCGGGCGGACGGCCGGTCAGAGACCGAACGCTGAGCCCTTGCGGGCGGTGCCCACGGTGCCTTCGACGGCCTCGGCGGCGGTGATGTCGTCCTCGGCGGTCTTGCCCGTCCAGTGGTCCGCGGCCGCGACGACCTGCTCCGCGATCCTGCCCTCGGCGCGGGCCTTGGCGACGCGCTGGGCGTGGCTCGGCGGGTCGCTCGGGACGTGGGCGGGCCGCTTGGCCTCCATCTCCTTGCGGAGCACGGGGACGACCTCGCCGGCGAGCAGGTCGATCTGCTCGAGGACCGTCTTGAGCGGCAGGCCCGCGTGGTCCATGAGGAAGAGCTGGCGCTGGTAGTCACCGACGTGCTCCCGCATGGCGCCGTAGCGGTCGATGACCTCCTGCGGGCTGCCCACGGTCAAGGGAGTCTGCGCGCTGAAGTCCTCGAGCGACGGGCCGTGCCCGTAGACGGGCGCGTTGTCGAAGTAGGGCCGGAACTCGCGGACCGCGTCCTGGGAGTTCTTGCGCATGAAGACCTGGCCACCGAGCCCGACGATCGCCTGGTCGGCCTTGCCGTGGCCGTAGTGCTCGAAGCGCTGGCGGTAGTACTGGACCATCTGCTTGGTGTGGCTCATGGGCCAGAAGATGTTGTTGTGGAAGAAGCCGTCACCGTAGTAGGCGGCCTGCTCGGCGATCTCCGGGGTGCGGATCGAGCCGTGCCAGACGAAGGGCGCGACGCCGTCGAGCGGGCGCGGCGTGGCCGTGAAGCCCTGGAGCGGCGTGCGGTACTTGCCCTGCCAGTCCACGACCTCCTCCTCCCAGAGGCGGCGCAGCAGCGCGTAGTTCTCGATCGCGAGGTTGACGCCCTCGCGGATGTCCTTGCCGAACCACGGGTAGACGGGGCCGGTGTTGCCACGGCCCATCATGAGGTCCATGCGACCGTCCGAGATGACCTGGAGCATCGCGTAGTCCTCGGCGATCTTCACCGGGTCGTTCGTGGTGATGAGCGTCGTGGAGGTCGACAGGATGATGTTCTTCGTCTGCCCGGCGAGGTAGCCGAGCATCGTCGTCGGGGACGACGGGACGAACGGGGGGTTGTGGTGCTCACCCGTGGCGAAGACGTCGAGGCCTGCCTCGTCCGCGTGCTTCGCGATGGTGAGCATGGACCGCACGCGCTCGGTGTCGTTGGGCGTGCGACCGGTGACGGGGTCGGTGGTGACGTCGCCGACGGTGAAGATTCCGAACTGCATGGGGGTTGCTCCCTCGTCCTTCAAGTTGATGCATTTGCATGTACTTGGAGGAGAACCGGGAGGGTCCCGAGGTTATTCCCCGATCCTGGAGGTGGCGTGGGTCACGAACGTGTGCATGCCGTCCTCGTCCTGCGGGTCCGCCTCGGCTGTGTGGTCCCAGCCCAGGGCCGAGAAGAACGCGAACGCGGCGAGGTTCTCGGGCACCACGTGCGCGGCCCACCCGCCGGGGGCCTCCCGCTCGACGTGAGCCACGACCTGGCCCACCGCCGTGCGCCCGAGACCCGCGCCGCGGCGCGCCGGGTCCACCGCGATGTCGGTGATCACGTGCGCCCCGTGCTCCCCGTTCGCCCACACGAGCCCGACCGTCGCGACGGGCGCACCGTCCGCGAGGACGACGAGCTGCTCGCCCGTCTCGTCCGCGAGGACGTACTCGAGCCACTCCTCGTCGAGCGGGCCGAGCTCCTCGTCCAGGACCGGTCCTCGTACCAGACCCGCAGCCAGGAGTAGTCCTCGGCCGTGAAGGGTCGGACGGCGAGCCTGCCGGCCTCCCACCCGCCGGCGCCGGCGGACCCGTCCGCGCCGGTGGACCCGTCCGCGCCGGTGGACGAGGGACGCGCGGGGCTTGAGGTCATGGCCGTCATCCTCGCGAAGGGCACCTGGGACGTCGAGGACAATTCGCTCACTGCGGACGCGGGGCGTACATGATGACCGCGACGCCGACGAGGCACAGGAGCGCCCCGAGCACGTCCCAACGGTCCGGCCGGAAGCCGTCGACCGCCATGCCCCACACGAGCGAGCCCGCGACGAACACTCCCCCGTACGCCGCCAGGATCCGGCCGAAGCTCGCGTCGGGCTGGAGCGTCGCGAAGAAGCCGTACAGCCCGAGCGCCACGACCCCCGCCCCGATCCACACCCACCCCCTGTGCTCGCGGACCCCCTGCCAGATCAGCCACGCGCCACCGATCTCGAAGAGGGCCGCGGCCCCGAAGAGCAGGATCGAGCGCAGGACGGTCACGGTGGTCTCCTCGGGCGCGACGGGTGTGCGAGCAGGGTCGCACCCATCCTCTCGCGCACAGCCCCCTCACAGGCGGGCGGGCGAGACTGGCGGGAGGTCGCAGCCCCGAAGGATCGGAGACCCGATGCCCGCCCCAGACACCGAGCACCACGAGCAGGGCGACGCGCCCGGCGCAGCGCCCTCACCGAGGGTGACCGTCCGGCGCGCGCGCTTCGTCGACGTGCCCGGCGTGGCCCGCCTGCTCACCGCGGACCACCCCGTGGTCGACCTCGACGGCGACGGCACCCCCGACGCCCCGGTCGACCCCGAGCAGCTCTCGTCCGCGACCCGCCTCGTCCTGAGCCACGGGATCATGGAACAGGGCGAGATCTGGGTCGCCGAGGACGCCGACGGGCTGCGGGCCACGACCGTGTGGCTCCCGCCCGAGGTCCCGGCCTTCGAGGACGAGCTGCGCGGGGTCCTGGTGCGCGAGGTGGGCGTCGACCCGCTCGACGAGCCCGCCGACGACGAACCGGTCCGCGTCGCGACCCGTCAGGCCCTGGACGTCGCCCAGTCAGTGATCGCCGACGCGCTCGACGACGTCCGCCCGCGCCTCATCCTCGTCGCCGCTGCCGTCGCGCCCGACGTCGAGGGCACGGAACGCGCCGCCACCCTGCGCCTGCTCGTGGACGCGCCCGCGCGCGCCGCGCGCACGCCCGACGGCGTCCCGGTGGCGCCCGCGGACGGCCCGCTGCTCACGGCCGTCGTCGACCCTGCCCGGGTCGAGGGGATGCAGCGCATCGGGTTCGAGGAGCACCGGAGCGCGGACCTCGTGCCGCACGGGAGGCTGTGGATCGGCGTACGGGCCTGAGCTGCGGGCCGCGAGAACGGGGTTGAGGTCGCCATCCCCTCGATGACGACCTCAACGCCGTTCTCGGCACCCGGCCGCTCCGCGTGCGGCGCCCGGCTACGCGACGGCCGCGACCGCGAGCGCCCCGGCGGCCACGGCGAGCGGCGCGAGCACGAGCCCCTGCCGGACGAGCGGCCACCAGCCGACCTCGCGGAACCCCATCCAGTGCCGTGAGCACTGGACCCACCACAGCACGGTCGCGACCGACGCCCACGGCGTGATCAGCGGACCCGCGTTGACGCCGACGAGCAGGGCCGCGAGCCGTGCGGGGTCGCCCGCGGCGGCAGGCTCGAGCGCGAGGTAGGCGGGCAGGTTGTTGACGACGTTGGCCGCGACGGCGCCCGCCCCCGCGACCTGGAGCAGGTCCCCCGTCCCGGTCCCGGTGCCCGCGAACCGTGCGAGCAGGTCCCCGAGGCCGTGCACCTGCCACGCCTCGACGGCCACGAAGAGCGAGGCGAGGACCAGGACGGTCCGCCAGGGCACGAGCTCGCCCACGGGCGCCACGAGGTCGCGGCGCCGTACGAGCGTTACGGCCAGCAGCACGATGGCGCCACCCACCGCGACGGCGGCCACGGGCAGCCCGACGGCGAAGCACACCCCGAGCGCGACCGTCACGAGCGCGGCGAGCGGCAGGAGCACGCGGTCGCGCTCGGCGACCAGCGGGAGCGCGTCGAACGTCCCGCGCAGGTCGCGGTGGTGGACCCCGAACAGGTAGGCGACCGTCACCGCGACGACCACGAGCGCCGGCAGCCACATGGTCGCGGCGTACGGAACGCCGGGCTGGAGCCCCGCGAGGCGGTGGGCGGCGAGCAGGTTCGTCAGGTTGGAGACGGGCAGCAGCAGCGAGGCCGTGTTCGAGAGCGCGAGGACGGTGAGCGCGAACGGCAGCGGCCGGGACCCCGTGCGTCGCGCGATCGTCAGGACCACGGGCGTGACCAGGACGGCCGTGGTGTCGAGCGACAGGACGACCGTGCACGCGCTCGCGAGGAGCACCACGAGCCCCCACAGACGCAGGCGGCTGCCCCGGGCGAGACGCAGCGCCCAGGAGGCTGCGGCGTCGAACAGGCCGGCAGCCGCGCACATCTCCGCGACCATCGTGATCGCGACGAGGAACAGCAGGATCGGCCCGACGCGGGCCGCGAGCCGGCCCGCGGCGTCGAGCGGGAGCCACCCGACCGCGACGACGGACGCTGCCACCACGACGGCCACCGCCCACAGCGATACCCGCACCCGTCGACCTGCCACGACGCCCTCCTCCCGGCTCACAGCCTGCTCGTCCGCACCGGCGAGCGCCCGCTCGACGAGCGGCCGGGTCACTATCGCACGCGCCGGCGCCCGCGCCCCGGGCGGCGTGCGCTTTCGCACGGCGCCCGCAGCGGGCAGAGTCGTGGGTATGACGGACGGGACACGGTTGCTGGTGCTGGGCGGGACCGAGTTCGTGGGTCGGGCGGTCGTCGACGACGCCCTGGCCCGCGGCTGGGACGTCACGACGTTCCACCGGGGCACTCGCGAGGCCCCGCACGGGGTGCGGGTCCGGCACGGCGACCGCACCGCCGTCGGGGGCCTGGACGCCCTCGCCGACGGCGAGTGGGACGTCGCGGTCGACACGTGGTCGGGGGCCCCGAGCGCAGTGCGCGACGCCACGCACCTGCTCTCCGACCGCGTGGGCCGCTACGTGTACGTGTCGAGCCGGTCGGTGTACACGTACCCGACCGAGGCGGGCGCCGGCGAGGATGCTCCCCTCGTGGACGCGTCGCCCGACGACGGCGCCGACGTCGACTACGCGCGCGCCAAGCGCGGCGGCGAGCTGGCCGTCGAGGACACGTTCGGGCACCGCGCGGTCCTCGCCCGGGCGGGACTGATCCTGGGGCCGCGGGAGAACGTCGGGCGCCTGCCCTGGTGGTTGCAGCGGATCGCCCGCGGCGGCCCCGTGCTCGCGCCCGGGCCCAGCGCGCTGCCCCTGCAGTACGTCGACGCGCGCGACCTCGCCGCGTTCGTGCTCGACGCGACCGGGCAGGGCCTGAGCGGGCCGTTCAACGTCGTGAGCCCCAGCGGCCACGCGACCATGGGCGAGCTGCTCGCCGCGTGCGTGGCCGCGACCGGCTCGGACGCCGAGCTGCGCTGGACCACGCCCGAGCTGATCGAGGCCGCCGGCATCGCGCCCTGGACCGAGCTCCCCGTCTGGCTCCCCCCGGGCGAGCTGCACGACACCGTGCACCGCGGCGACGTGTCGCGCGCGGTCGAGGCGGGCCTGCGCAACCGGCCCGTCGAGGAGACGGTCGCGGACACCTGGGCCTGGCTGGAGACCCTGCCCGACGGCGCCGCTCCCCAGCGCGCCGACCGCCCCCGGGTGGGGCTCGACCCGGACAAGGAGGCGCGGGCGCTCGCGGGCTGACGGCTTCCCGGACCGCGACCCAGCGCAGGGCCGGGCCGTCGGGCGACTCCGCCACGGGTCAGGACGGCGCTCCCGGACTCGGCGAGACCACCGAGTCGGGCGTGACCGCCTCCCGCGCGGGCCGCGTGCGCTCGCGCACGACGAGCACGACGAGAGTCACGGCGGCGAGGACGTAGACGACCGGGATGAAGGCGTTCGCGGCGAGCGTGGCGCCGGCGTCGGACAGGTGGACCCCGGCCAGGAACGACGAGAAGTCCCACAGGGCGTGCAGCGCCATGGCCGCGACGATCGTCCCCGTCCCGCGACGGGCCAGGTACAGGCCCGTCCCCGTGAGTGCCGCGAAGAAGATCTGGACGACGGCACCCGGCTCGTTCAGCAGCAGGTTGGTGAGGTGGAACCCGCCGAACCACAGGGTCGTCCACAGGATCGCCGTGCCCTCGGAGCGGTCGCCCTGGCGCATCGAGCGCAGGACGACACCGCGGAAGAGCGTCTCCTCGGTGAAGCCGACCAGCAGGCTCGCCAGGAGGACCGCGAGCAGGTGCTCGGGAGCGAACAGCGACCAGTCGAGCCCGACGAGGTGCAGGACCGCGACGAGGACCATGACGGCAGGCAAGGTCCACAGGAACCAGCCCGTCGGCAGTCGGCGCGCGTCGCGGAACACGTGGTCCCAGCCTGCCCAGGCGAGGAAGGCCACGAGCCAGACCGCCCCGGCCGCCAGCGGCAGGACCACCGCGCGCATCGTGGATCCGGCGGTCTCGAAGAAGTCCTCGTACCCGACGCCCGAGATCCGCATCAGGCCGATCACGACCACGCAGTAGACGACGAACACGACCGCCGCGACGGGGACCGAGGGCGCGACGCGCCACCGGGACGAGAGCTCGGCACGTGAGGACATGACTCTCCGTTCGTCACGGGCCCGACCGACGTGCCGCACCCGACGCCAACGTATCCGGCGCCGCCGCGCCCCGCCGGGAAGCGAGGCCGCACCGTGTCAGGACGTGCGTGGTCCCCGGGGCGCGCTCGACGCGAGCCGGGGTCCGCAGGTCATGGACGCAGGTAGTCGAAGATCAGCGTCGTGCTCGTGCCCGCGACCTCGGGGCGGACGCTGAGCGTGCTCGCGACGAGGTCCCGCAGCACGGTCGAGTCGCGCACCGCGACGTGCACCATGAAGTCCCGGTCGCCCGTCACGAAGTAGATGCCCTCGACGTTGGGCAGCCCCGCGAGGTAGTCGCGGAACGCCGTGAGGCCCGACCGGGCGTGCGAGTGCAGGCGCACCGCGATGAGCGCCTGCAGGCTCCGGCCCATGGCCGCCGGGTCGATCTCGGTGCGGAAGCCCTGGATGACGCCGCGCTCCTGGAGCGAGCGGATGCGCGTGTGGCACGTCGACGGCGCGATCCCGACGGCCTCCGCGACGGCCTTGTTGGTGGCCCGGGCGTCGGCGTCGAGGACGGCGAGGATGCGGCGGTCGGTCTCGTCGAGCACGGCCGCCTGGACCTGCGTCGAGCCGGCCCGAAGATCGTTCGGCATGGTCCTCTGCTCTCGTCGTCCTGGAGAAGATCGTTCGGCCAGGCGTCCTTCTCACGAAGAACATGTCAGCCTGCTTGAACCCTACCGAAGATCACTCCACCATTGGTGGTGAGGCGCAACCCGTCTCCCACGACCCGGCCTCAGCATCCTCGAGGCCGGGTCGACAACGTCTCAGGGCAAAGGAGCCCCCGATGACCCCCCCGTCACGCACCACCCCTGGTTCCCCCACCCCCCGCACGGCGGTCGTCGTCGGCGCAGGCATGGTCGGCCTCGCGACCGCCTGGCACCTGCAGCGCCGTGGCGTCGAGGTCACGGTCCTCGACCGCGAAGGGGTCGCCGCAGGTTCCTCGTGGGGGAACGCCGGCTGGCTCACGCCCGGCATGGCCATGCCGCTGGCCGACCCCACGCTCTGGACCTACGCACCCAAGGCACTGCTCGACCCGGCCGCGCCGCTGCACGTCCCGGCCCGGCTCGACCCTCGCCTGTGGTCCTTCCTCGCCCGGTTCGCGACCCACGCGTCCCAGCGCGCGTGGGACCGCGCGATGGCCGCGCTCACCCCGATCGACCGGCTCGCGCTCGACGCGTTCGACGAGCTCGCCGCGCACGGCGTCGCCGCCCGCTCGACCCCCGGACCCTTCGTCATCGGCTTCGAGGACGAGAAGCAGGCCGCGCCGTTCCTCCACGAGATCGCCCAGGTCGAGGCCGCGGGGCAGGTGGTCCCGCTGCGCCGCATCGACCGGCCCGACGACGCCGCACGCCCCTCCGGCGCGTCGCACCCGGGCGACGGTCGGGCGCCCGAGGGGACCGACGCCGTCGGGCGGCCCGCACAGCTCACCGACCGCGTGCGCGCGGTCTACGCGCTGGAGGGCCAGCGGTTCATCGAGCCCGGACCGTTCGTCGGCGCGCTGGGCGACGCGGTCCGCGCGCGCGGCGGGCGCATCGTGACCGGCGCGACCGTCACCGGGCTGCGGGCCCAGGAGGGGCGCGGCGTCCAGGTGCTCGTCGACGGGCAGGACCCCGTGGTCGCCGACGTCGCGGTCCTCGCGACCGGTGCGTGGCTGCCCGGGCTCGCGAAGCCGCTCGGGGTGCGCACGCTCGTCCAGGCCGGGCGCGGCTACTCGTTCACGGTCAAGACCGACGTGCCCGTCGAGCAGCCGATCTACCTGCCGTCGCGCCGCGTCGCGTGCACGCCCTACCAGGGGCGGTTCCGCATCGCGGGGACCATGGAGTTCCGCGGCCCCGACGAGCCGTTCCAGCCGCGGCGCATCGAGGCGATCCTCGCGTCGGTGCGCGACCTGTTCCAGGGAGTCGACCTCGACGACCGGCACGACGAGTGGGTCGGGTCCCGGCCCGTGACCCCCGACGGGCTGCCGCTCGTCGGCGCGACCCGGGCTCCCGGCGTGTACGTCGCGGGCGGGCACGGGATGTGGGGCATCGTGCTCGGGCCCGCGACGGGGCGTCTGCTCGCCGAGCAGATCATGACCGGGACGGTGCCGCCCGAGATCAGGAGCTTTGACCCGCTGCGGTGAGAGCCGCCGAGAAGTGCGCAGATGCCCCTGAATCGCTCGGACCAGGGGCATCTGCTCACTTCTCGGCGAGGGCGGCCGGCGCCGCGTCGAGCCGGATGCGCTCCAGGTAGTCGGCGATCGCGTCGCGGTTCCTCGTGAGGGTGCCGATGCGCTCGGTCATCCGGGCCAGCTCGGCCTCGAGCAGCGCGATCTTGTCCGGGTAGGCGTTGTGCAGGTGGATCTCGCGGGGCTGGTTGAGGCACGGCAGCAGCTCGGCGATGATCCGTGTCGGGAAGCCGACCTCCAGCAGACCCCGGATCTGGAGGACGCGGTCGACGAGGTGCTCGCCGTACTCGCGGTAGCCGTTCTCCTCGCGCTGCGGGGTCAGGAGGCCCTGCTCCTCGTAGTACCGCAGCAGCCGGGTGGCCGTGCCGGTGCGGCGGGACAGCTCGCCGATACGCATGCGCAACGCCTCTCTCGCGGGTCCGGCTTGACCTTCACATCCATGTCAGACATTCATGCTAACCCTATGACCACCTGCACCGCCCCGACCGAGCCGTCCACCGACGCTCTCCCGACGACCACGCACCCCGACCCGGCCGACGCACCCGCTCCGCCGTCGGGCACGCGCTTTCCCCTGCTGCCCCTGCTCGCCCTGGCCGCGACCGGGTTCGTCACGCTCCTCACCGAGGTGCTGCCCGCGGGCGTGCTGCCCGCGCTGGGCGCCGACCTCGGGGTCTCCGCGAGCGCCGCCGGCCAGACCGTCACGGTCTTCGCGATCGGCGCGATCGTGGCCGCGATCCCCCTCAGCCGCGCCACGGCCCGCTGGCCCCGGCGCCGCCTGCTGCTCACGACGATCGCCGGGTTCGCGGTCGCGAACACCGTGACGGCCGTCTCGTCGAGCTATGCCCTCACGCTCGGCGCGCGCTTCGCGGCGGGGCTCGTCGCCGGGCTGACCTGGGCGCTGCTCGCGGGATACGCGCGTCGGCTCGCCGCACCGGAGCAGGCCGGGAGGGCGCTCGCGATCGCGATGGGCGGGGCGCCGCTCGCGCTGGCCCTCGGTGTCCCGGCGGGGACCGCGCTGGGCGCGACCGTCGGGTGGCGCTGGGCGTTCGGCGCCATGACGATCCTCAGCCTCGGGCTGGCGGCGTGGGTGCGCTGGGGCGTGCGGGACTTCCCGGGCGAGCCGCGCGGGTCACAGGTGCCGATCGGGCGGACGCTGCGCATCCCCGGCGTCGGACCGGTCGTGCTCGTGACGGGTCTGACCGTCCTCGCTTACAACGTGTTCTCGACGTACGTCGCGGTGTTCCTCGCCGACGTCGGGCTCGGCACGCAGACCGGTGTCCTGCTCGCGGTGCTCGGGGCGACGTCGTTCGCGAGCCTCGTCGTGATCGGGGCCCTGATCGACACGCACCTGCGCGTCATGACGGTCCTCGCCGCCTCGCTCCTGGGGGTCGCGGGCCTGACGCTCGCGGTCGCGGCGGACTCCCCCGTCGCGGTCTACGCGGCGGTCGCCGCGCTGGGCCTCGCGTTCGGCGGCAGCGGGACCCTGTTCCAGACCGCGCTCGCGCGAGCCGCAGGTCCCGCGGCCGACGTCGCGCAATCAGCGTTCGTCACCTCGTGGAACGGGGCGCTCGCGCTCGGCGGGATCGTGGGCGGCGTGGTGCTGGGCGCGGGCGGTTCGGGTGCGCTGCCGTGGGCGACGCTCGCGCTCGCGGTGCCCGTCGTGGGGATCGTGGTCGGGGCGAGGCGGCACGCGTTCCCGACGTCCCGGGTCGGCGCTCGGTCGGTCGGGAACCGCGGGTCGGCCCGCACCTGACCCTCGACCGTCGAGATCGGGCTGGTTGTCGCTGGGTGGCCGCTCTGGCGACAACGACTCGGCAGGCCGCTCTAACCGCCGAGTGTGCAGTTCGGGTCGTCTCCGATGGCCTGCGACGACCCGAACTGCAC
>NZ_JBHUAD010000052.1:0-21454 GCF_042789955.1 Oerskovia sp. NPDC056781 | reverse complement strand
GCGGTGGGACCCTTCGTCCCACCGCCGCGACCAGGTCGTGCACGTCGATCAGGCACGGTCCGCCGCAGTGGCCTCCGGCTCCCTGCGCGCCGCCGCCGTCGCGCAGGGCCCGCTCGCCGCCGCCCGGAGCACAGCCCGCACGCTCGCCCCCAGCACCGACTCGTCCCGCCCCACCGCCCACGCGACCGAGCCGTCGGCGCCGCGGTGCTCCAGGTAGGTCACGGCCCCCGCGTCGGCGCCCGAGGTGACCGACTGCTGCGTCAGCCCCAGCACCTCGACCGGCATGCCCAGCCCGGCGAGGACCAGGGTCAGCGCCTCGACCGGCCCCGCCGCGGAGACGGACCGCTCGACCCGCTCACCGTCCAGGGACAGGACGACGTCCAGGCGCTCGCGGTCGCCGTCCGCCTCGGGCTGCAACACCGACCAGGCGAGCGGGAGGACCTGGCGACCTCCGTCGTCGGGCAGGACGTACGCCGCCTCGAAGAGGCGCCACAGGTCCTCGGCCGTGACCTCTCCCCCGCTGCGGTCCACGTGCGCCTGGACCCGGCGCGCGAAGTCGATCTGGAGCCGCCGCGGCAGCTCCAGGCCGTACGCGGACTCGAGCAGGTACGCGATGCCGCCCTTGCCGGACTGGCTGTTGACGCGCACCACGGCGTCGTACGAGCGCCCGACGTCGGCAGGGTCCACGGGCAGGTACGGCACCTTCCAGGGAGCGTCCGCGGGGTCGACGCCCGCGGCGTGCGCGTCCGTGCGGTGCCGCGCGAACCCCTTGCGGATCGCGTCCTGGTGCGTCCCGGAGTAGGCCGTGTGCACGAGGTCGCCCGCGTAGGGGTGCCGCTCGTGCACACCGATGCCGTTGCAGTCCACGACCGTGCGACGGATCTCGTCGATGTCGGAGAAGTCGATCATGGGGTCCACGCCCTGCGCGTGCAGGTTGAGACCCAGGGTCACCAGGTCGACGTTGCCCGTGCGCTCGCCGTTGCCGAACAGGCAGCCCTCGACGCGCTGCGCGCCTGCCAGGACCGCCAGCTCCGCGCACGCCACGCCCGTGCCACGGTCGTTGTGGGGGTGGACGGACAGGATCACCGCGTCGCGCCGGTCGAGGTGACGGTGCATGTACTCGATCTGGTCGGCGTAGACGTTGGGGGTCGCGACCTCGACCGTCGCCGGGAGGTTGAGGATCACGGGCCGCTCCGTGGTGGCGTCCCACAGGGTCGTCATGCGCGCGCAGACCTCGAGCACGTAGTCGGGCTCGGTGAGGTTGAAGACCTCGGGCGAGAACTCGAAGCGGACGCGCGGATCGTCCCCCGCGTGCCTCAGGACCTCGGTGCCCGCGGCGGCGATCAGGTCCGAGAGCTCGGCACGTCCCTTGCCCAGCACGACGTCGCGCCAGGTCGGCGCGGTCGCGGTGTAGAGGTGCACCACGACGGGGTTGCGCAGGCCGCGGACCGACTCGAACGTCCGGGCGATCAGGTCCGCCCGCGCCGCGGTGAAGACCACGATCGTCACGTGCTCGGGCGCCAGGTCGGTCTCGGCGAGCAGACGGACGAAGTCGAAGTCGGTCTGCGAGGCGGACGGGTAGCCGACCTCGATCTCGGTGTATCCCATCGCGACGAGCAGCTCGAAGAAGCGACGCTTGCGCGCCGGGTCCATGGGCTCGGTCAGTGCCTGGTTGCCGTCGCGCAGGTCCACGGGCACCCACAGCGGTGCCACGGTGAGCCGGTTGCCGGGCCACCGGCGGTCCGTCAGCGGGACCGGCACGCGCGAGAACACGTCCTGGTAGCGGTGCGAGGGCATGCGCGAGGCGCGCTGGCGGTTCCACCCGGGCTGGCCGGGGGCCTGCGCACCGTCAGGGGTACGCAGCGTGGGGAAGGGGCTGGTGGTCATGGTCGTCTGGCTCCGGGGGCGGGCGCGCGGTGCGCGGCAGGCGGGGTCCGACCGGCGCACGGCAGACCCCCACGGCGGGGAGCCGGTCGGCTCAAGCCCCGCCGCGGCGACCAAGAAGGAGTGCGCTCCACGACATGTCCGGTACGCTAGCCGCGATCAAGTCCTCAGACAACCTGAGAGGTTGGCTCGCATGCCCACGCTCCGCCGGCTCCCCCTCGCCGACCAGGCGGCCGAGCTCATGCTCGACCACGTCCGCACCGGCACCTGGCCGCTCGACCACCGCCTCCCGGGAGAGCAGGCGCTCGCGGCCGAGCTCGGCGTCGGGCGCTCGACCGTGCGCGAGGCCATCCGCCAGCTCGCGGGCAAGGGCGTGCTCGAGAGCCGCCAGGGCTCGGGCGTCTACGTCGTCCGGGCCGAGGCGAGCGAGGACTGGGAGGAGGTCCTGCGGCGCGGCGAGGTCGTCGACGTGCTCGAGGTCCGCGGCGCCCTGGAGACCGAGGCCGCCCGGCTCGCCGCGACCCGCCGCACCCCGGCCGACCTCCGCGCCATGACCACGGCGCTCGCAGGTCGTGGGGAGGTCCCGACGACCGCGAGCGCCCAGGACTACGTGGACGCCGACCTCGTCTTCCACCGCGCGGTCGTCGACGCCGCGCACAACGCGGTCCTGACCGACCTGTTCGCCACGTTCCTCCCCCGCCTGCGCCGGGCGATGGTCGACATGATCGAGCTCGACGGCGCGGGCGAGCGCCACCGGCACGACCAGGACGCCCACGAGGCGATCCTCGACGCCGTCCGGGACCGCGACGCAGACCGCGCCGCCGCGACGAGCCGCCGACACCTCGACTCCGTCCACGCGAAGGTCCGTCCGTGAGCACTGACACCACCTCTCCCTTCTCCCCGACCAGGACCCCGCCCCAGGCTCGCGAGGACGCCCGGGTGCTGGACCTGCGCGACGTCGCGTTCGTCCGTGACGGGCGCACGATCCTCGAGCACGTGGACCTCACGGTCCGCGCGGGCGAGCACTGGGCGCTGATCGGCCCCAACGGTGCGGGCAAGAGCACGATCCTCAGCCTCTGCGGCGCGCGCAACCACCCCACATGCGGCGAGGTCGCGGTGCTGGGGCACGTGCTCGGGCGCGTCGACCTCCAGACCCTCCACCGCCGGATCGGGCACGTGGACCCGCGCCACCCGCTGCGCACCGCCCTGACGATCCAGGAGGTCGTCCTGACCGGGATCACCGGGACGATCGAGTGGCGCCAGCGCTGGGTCCCTACCCGGGCCGAGGTCGACAGGGCGCGTGCCCTCGTCGTGGACATGGGGCTCGGCGGCAAGGAGCACGAGCCGTGGACCACGCTGTCCCAGGGGGAGCGCGGACGGACGATCATCGCCCGGGCGCTCGTCGCCGACCCCGCGCTCCTGCTCCTCGACGAACCGAGCACAGGCCTCGACGTCGCCGCACGCGAGCAGCTCCTCGCGACGCTCGACGACGTGCGGATCGCTCACCCCGAGGTCGCCTCGGTGCTCGTGACCCACCACCTCGAAGAGCTGCCCACGTCCACGACCCACGCGCTGCTCCTCGCGCCGGGGCTCGTGTCGGCGTCCGGTC
This sequence comes from Oerskovia sp. NPDC056781, assembly GCF_042789955.1. Lineage (NCBI taxonomy): Bacteria > Bacillati > Actinomycetota > Actinomycetes > Micrococcales > Cellulomonadaceae > Oerskovia > Oerskovia sp. NPDC056781. Next base: position 17,961 of record NZ_JBHUAD010000052.1, on the reverse strand, counting down.
CGGCGGACGAGGTGCTGACCACGGAGGCCGTCTCGCGCTGCTTCGACCACCCCGTCCACGTCGAGCGACGCCATGGACGCTGGCGGGCCTCGGCGGGGCCGCCGACCACCTGAGGCGCGACGTCGTCGAGCGTGCAGCTCGGGCTGTCGTCGGGCGCTCTGGACAGCCCGAACTGCACACTCGGCGCGATCTCGACCACCGACCCGGGCCCCGCCACCTAGGCTGACCCCATGCGCGCGATCCAGGCACTCCAGGCAGGCGGCCCCGACGTCCTCGAGCTCGTCGAGCTCCCGACCCCCGTCCCCGGACCCGGCGAGCTCCTCGTCGACGTCGCGGCGGCCGGGGTCAACTTCATCGACACCTACCGGCGGGCCGGGGTGTACCCGATGGCGTACCCCCACGTGGTCGGGACCGAGGGCGCCGGCGTCGTCACCGCGGTCGGCCCGGGGGTGGCCGACTTCGAGCCCGGCGACCACGTGGCGTGGACCAACGCCTTCGGGTCGTACGCCGAGCAGGTGGTCGTCCCCGCGGACGTCGCGATCCCGGTCCCCGAGTCGGTCGACCTGCGTGTCGCGGCGGCCGTCGGCCTGCAGGGGCTCACGGCCCACTACCTCGTGACGTCGACCTACCCGGTCCAGCCCGGCGACGACGTCCTGCTGCACGCGGGCGCCGGCGGCGTCGGGCTGCTCGCGACCCAGCTCGCGGTGCGCCGCGGCGCGCGCGTCATCACGACCGTCTCGACCGAGGCCAAGGCCGAGCTGTCGCGCGCGGCCGGAGCCTCCGACGTCGTGAACTACGCCGAGCTCGACGACCTCACGACCGAGCTGCCCGCGATCGTGCGCGACCTCACGGGCGGGCGCGGCGTCGCGGTGGTCTACGACTCGGTCGGCAAGGACACGTTCGAGGCGTCCCTCGCATCGTTGCGCCGCCGCGGCATGCTCGTGCTGTTCGGCGGGTCCTCGGGCCAGGTGCCGCCGTTCGACCTGCAGCGCCTCAACAAGGGCGGGTCGCTGTTCACGACGCGCCCCAAGCTCGACGACTACACCGCGACGCGCTCCGAGCTCCTCGACCGGGCGAGCGAGGTGTACGCGCTCGTCGCGTCGGGCGACCTCGACGTGCGCGTGGGCGCGACGTTCCCGCTCGCGCGCGCCGCCGACGCACACCGCGCCCTGGAGGGGCGCGCGACGACCGGCAAGGTGCTGCTCGTCCCCGGCACCGGCCTCGACGGAGTCACCGGCGCCGACGCAACCACCGGCCCGACGACGGACCCCGCCCGGTGAGCTGGGACTGGGTCCCGCCACGGCCCGGCGAGGACGAGCCCACCCGCCGCTCCGACCGCCGCCTGCGCCTGGCGGTGACGGTCCTCGTGGTCGTCTTCACGGGCGTGCTCGCGGTGTACTACCTGACCGTCGGGCTCGACCAGATGCGCACGCAGTGCCTGGCCGACCGCCCCGCGGGCGTCTCGACCAGCGAGGTCACCACGACGTGGCGCTGGTGGCCGCCCGGGTACGACTGCGGGTACCCGGACGGCGACGCGCAGAGCGTCTAGCGAGTCCCGCGGCGGGAGGTCAGCCGTCGCCCCGGGTCGAGCCAGGTCCGGGGCGACGGCTCACTCCTCGGTGTGAGGTCAGCGCGCAGCGAGAGGTGGCGCCGGCCAGGTCGGCCGGGTCAGCCCCTGCTCGAAGAACAGGTACTCGTGCATCGAGGACAGCTCGAACGCGCGCAGCATGCGCTTGCGCTCCGCGGGCGAGGCCCAGCGCGCGGCCTCGTCGGCGAACGAGCACGCGGTGCGTGTCGCCTCGGCGAAGGCCGGGTCGCCGTAGAGCGAGATCCACCGTGCGTAGGGGTGACCGTCGAGGGCCCCTGCCTGGCGCACCAGGACGTCGCCGATGTGCGAGTAGAGCCAGTAGCACGGCAGCAGGGCCGCGACCGTCTCCGCGTAGGACCCGTTCGACGCCGCGTGGAGGTGGTTGGTGTAGGCGGCCGTCACGGGAGACGGGTCGACGTTCTCGACCGCCCCGCGGTCCATCCCGGCGTGCTCGCCCAACCAGTCGCGGTGCAGCGCCTGCTCGACCTCGAGCGACTCGACCGCGGCACCGGCGAAGAACTGCCGTGCCTCGGGCGTCGGTGCGAGCTGGCTGGCCCGCGACAGCACGCGCGAGTACTCGGCGAGGTACGCGGCGTCCTGCGCGAGGTAGAAGCCGAAGTCCCCCGCTGAGAGGCTCCCGTCCGCGAGCGCCCGCACGAACCCCATCCGCTCGACGGCCTCGCGCCAGCCCGCGATACGCTCCCAGGCCTCCTCCGAGAACACCCGCTGCCCGAGCGTGGGCAGGTGCGCCAGGTGGTCGACGGGTCCGCGGCCCGTGCCCACCGCGAGCGCTCCCCCGGCCTGCAGCGCGCCGGTCAGCCAGCTCTTGGCGTCGCGCGTCGCACTCTCCCAGCCGTCCCGCCGGGGTCGCAGCGCGGCGACCGCCGCCGACAGCGAGCACCCGGTCCCGTGGGTGTGCACGGTGTCGACGCGGGGCGCCGAGAAGGTCGTGACGTCGTCGGGCCCGCGAGCGCCCACCAGGGCGTCGGGTGACTCCTCCCCGGTGAGGTGACCGCCCTTCAGGAGCACGACGGCGCCGCTCGCCGCGTGCAGGCGCCTCGCCTGGGCGAGGGCGTCGGGCCACGTGGTCGCGGCGGGCTCGCCGACGAGGGCGGCGAGCTCGGGGAGGTTGGGGGTCACGAGGTCGGCGAGCGCGACCAGCTCGCGCACGGCCTGCTCGGCCCCCTCGTCGAGGAGGCGGTGGCCGCTCGTGGCGACCATGACGGGGTCGAGCACGACGAACGGCGGCTGCACGCGCCTCAGCCACGCGGCGATCGCGCGCGCGTTGGGCTCGTCGGCGACCATGCCGATCTTCACGGCGTCGATCACCACGTCGTCCGAGACCGCGTCGAGCTGCTCGGCCAGGAAGTCCGCGCCGGGGACGTGGACCGTACGGACGCCGTGCGTGTTCTGCGCGACCAGGGCGGTCGTGACCGCCATGCCGTACGCGCCGTGCGCCGCGAACGCCTTGAGGTCTGCCTGGATACCGGCTCCCCCGGTCGGGTCCGTGCCGGCGATCGACAGGACGCGGGGGCGGGAGGGCTCGGCCCCCCACGACGCGCCGTGCTCGTTCGCGGCCTGGGCGTCCGCCGCCGGCGTGCGGGCAGGTGCGGGCAGGACAGGTGTGGTGGCAGCAAGCGACATTGCCGACATCCCTTCGCTAGTGCTAGCTAGATCAGGTTCGACGGGTGTGATCTCAGCCCGGCTCGTGGGAGCGGGCACCCCGTGTCTTCGCAGGGAACTCTAGCGGGCGGACGGCACACCCGGGGGCCGCCGTTCGCCAGGCGGCACCAGCACCGGCGACCCGCCCGGCGCCCCGGTCAGGGGGACGCCGGGGTCCCGGTCGGCACCACACTGATCCGCGACGTCGCCACGTGCTCCTCGAGGCACGACACGACACGCTCCAGGTCGGCGCGGGTGGCGTCGGGGACCAGTCCGAACGACGTCCCGACCGGGGGCATGATCGCCGGGGTCAGGGCGAAGGCGACGGCAGGATCCGCCGCGCACTCCGCGTCCCCCTCGGACGGGCCCTCGACGTGGACGGACCACGGCCCCTCGGCGGGCACGGCGACCGGCCCGGCCGCGCCGAGCGCGGCACCGAGCGCGAGCGAGCCGCACGACACGACCAGGACCCCGACGAGCAGTGCGGAACGGCGGGACACGCAGGTCACCTCCGAGGTCGACGTCGACTGCGGGGACAGGCTGAGCCTCACCCTAGCCGAGCGGTGCGGCCGCTAGCCCGCGAACCGGTCCGTCGCCGCGACCAGCGCCTCCGGGAACCCCGGGCCCCCGTGCCCAGCGCCCTCGAGCACCACGAGCTCGCTCCCCGGCCACGCCTGGTGCAGGTGCCACGCGACGTCGAGCGGGCCCGACACGTCCTGACGCCCGTGCACCAGGACCGCCGGGACCCCGCCGAGCCCGCGCACCCCGGCCAGCAGGGCGCCGTCGGGCAGGAAGGCTGCGTGCGCCCAGTAGTGCGTCACCAGGCGCGCGAACCGCAGCCGGAAGGCGGGATCCTCGTAGCGGTCCCAGGGCTCGAACCCGTGCACGAGCGAGACGTGCACGTCCTCCCAGCGGCACCAGGCCGCCGCCGCGCGCTCACGCACCGCACTGTCCGAGGACGCGAGCAGACGGGCGTAGGCCGCCGCGAGGTTGCCGTCGCGCTCCGCCACCGGCACCTCGGCCACGAACCGGTCCCACTCCTCGGGGAAGAGGCGCCCCATGTCGCGCGTGATCCACTCGACCTCTCGGGCCGTGGTGCTCGTGACCGCGCCCAGGACCACCTCGGTGACGCGCTCGGGGTGTGCCACCGCGTACGCGAGCCCGAGCGTCGCACCCCACGAGGTCCCCAGGACCAGCCACGCGTCGATGCCCAGGTGCTCACGCAGCTGCTCGACGTCCGCGACCAGGTGGGCAGTGGTGTTGCTCGACAGGTCGACGTCGTCGCCGTTCGCGAGCGGCCGGCTCCGACCGCAGCCCCGCTGGTCGAGGAGGACCACGCGGTACCGCTCGGGGTCGAACGGCCGCGACGACCCGGGGGTGCACCCGGACCCCGGCCCACCGTGCAGGACGACCGCGGGCTTGCCGTCCGGGTTGCCCCGCGCCTCCCACCAGATCTCGTGGCCGTCGCCGACGTCGAGGAAGCCCTGGGCATGGGGTGGGGTCACGGCGTACATGTCCGGCAGCGTACCGAGCGCGAGCAGCGACCCCCTGTGATGCTGGGGGCACGAACAGCACCAGGAGGCAGCATGCGCATCACGACGGCCGACGTCCAGCGGATGACCACCGCGCTGTTCATCTCCGAGGGGCCGACGGCGCGGTCCCGGCAGGCCACGTTCTGGACCCTGCTGATCCTCGCGGCCGTCATCGCGTCGGCGGGCGTCGCGGCCGACAGCACGGCCACCGTGATCGGCGCCATGATCGTCGCTCCCCTCATGACACCCATCGTCGGGACGGCGCTCGCGATCGTCCTCAACGACCACCGGAACCTGACCTCGTCGGCGCTCCTCGTCGGCGCGGGCGCGGCCGGGGTGGTCGCGACCGGCTACCTCGTGGGCCTGTTCGTCCCGATCGAGATCGTCGCGGCGACCAACAGCCAGGTCGCAGGCCGTGTCACCCCGCAGCTCATCGACCTGCTCGCGGCGCTCGCGACCGGGGCCGTCGGGGCGTTCGCCCTGGTCCGCGCCGACGTGTCGGACGCGCTGCCCGGCGTCGCGATCGCGATCTCGCTCGTCCCGCCGCTCGCGGTCGTCGGCCTCACGCTCGAGTCGGGCGCCCCGGACCAGGCCCTGGGAGCTCTCCTGCTGTTCGCGACCAACGTCGCCGCGATCATCGCGACCGGCACGCTCGTCTTCCTGCTGTTCCAGGTCCGCACGGCCGCAGGCGAGGCAGAGAGGTACGTGGGGCCGCTGCGCGGCGCGAGCCTCGTGACGGTCGCGGCCGCGCTGCTCGTCGTGGCGGTACCGCTCAGCGCGATCAGCCAGCACGTCCTGCGGCAGAACGCCGACAAGATCGCCGCCGCACCCGTCGCCGAGGCGTGGGCCGAGCAGGAGCAGTGGACGATCACCGGGATCGCCTTCAGCGGGTCCGTCCTGAGGATCGAGGCGATCGGCCCTGCCCCCGAGGCCGACCCCGGCACCCTGCGCACGGCCCTCGACGAGGCGGGGCTCGCGGACGTCGACGTCGACGTCACGCTCGTCATCGGCGGGACGCGACGGCTGCCGGCGTCCGGATGACCGCGGTCGAGGCGAGGCTGTCGTCGCGGCGCCGCCGACGGCCGGGGCGGGCCTCCGGTTGAGCCGGGGCGTCCCACGGCGGATGCTGGGGGCGACCGTCCGGTCCAGCCACGAGGAGGTCGGCCATGCACCCGACGCACGACGTCTCGCCCCACGACACCGCACGCACCACGCTCACGTCCTCGCGAGCCCGACGCATCGTCCTCGCCACGGCCCTGGTCGTCGGGGCGCTCGCGCTCGCGGCCTGCGCCCCGGGTCCCAATCCCGACGTCGGCACGCCCACCGCGGACGGCAGCCCGGCCGGGTTCTGGCTCGGCCTGTGGCAGGGCATCATCGTGCCCGTGACCTTCGTGGTCTCGTTGTTCACCGACACGGTGAACATCTACGAGGTGCACAACAACGGGAACTGGTACGACTTCGGCTTCGTGCTCGGCCTGGGGCTGTTCGTGGGCGGCCCGTTCGGCGCCTCGCGGGGGCGCCGCAACCACTGACGGCCCGCCACCGACGATGAGTTCCGGCCCGGTCCCGAGTCTGCCCTCGTGACCGCAGGAGCGCGCCGTGCGTCCCTGCCCGAGCCCGCACGGAGGACACCATGACGACCCCGCCCGAGGACGCGACCACGCCCCTGTCCGGCCGGCCCCCCGTCGTCGACCTGGCCACCTGGGAAGCCACCCGGGACGAGCTCCTGGTCCGCGAGAAGGCGCACACGCACGAGGGCGACGCCATCGCGGCCGCCCGACGGCAGCTGCCCATGGTGAGGATCGACGGCACCGTGGAGGTCGTCGGTCCCGACGGCCCCGTCCCGTTCCTGGACCTCTTCGAGGGCCGCGACGAGCTCGTGATCTACCAGCACATGTGGCACGACGGCGCGCCGCACCAGGGGCAGTGCGAGGGCTGCACCTGGACGGCGTGGCACCTGAAGGACGCCGTGTACCTCAACGCGCGCGGCGTCTCGTTCGCCCTCGTGACGACCGGGGCGTGGGACGAGGTCGCCCCGTACGTCGAGTTCATGGGCTACACCCAGCCCTGGTACTCGGTGCGCGAGCTCGACGCGCCCGTCGGTGGCGAGATGGGGTACCTCTCGTGCTTCCTGCGCGACGGCGACGACGTGTTCCTCACCTACCGCACGACGGGCCGGGGCACCGAGCCGACCAACCCGGCGTTCGCCCTGCTCGACATGACGCCCTACGGCCGCGGCGAGGCCTGGGAGATCGACCCCGAGGGCTGGCCCGTGGGCCGGGACCCGGGCTGGTTCTGGCGGTCGGACGCGGACGGGGTCACTGGCTGGGGCGAGACCACGCGTCCCGTGCCGCAGTGGACCCGGCCGGGGGCCACCGCCGTGGAGACCCTCGGCCGGCACGGCCACCACCACTGACCGCAGGTCAGCACGGACGGGGTCAGCGCGCCGGGAGCGCTCCCGGCATGGGGTCGTCGTCGCCGAAGCGCGTCACGCGCAGCCGGCGCGCCTCGGGCCCCGGCACGGCCTCCGCGTCCGCGGACCCGGCCACGGCGGCGGCTCGCAGCGACGCGGGCGAGTCGTGCGTGACCCGGACGAAGGTCCCCGACCACGCGTCGAGGTCGCCGGCCGCGATCGCGACGATCATCTCGACCGTGCGCTCCACGGGGGTCCACTCGGTGCGCCCCACGTGCATGTCCATCGACGCGGTCAGGTCGGTCTGCACCACGCCGGGCGCGACCTCGAACGTCCGTAGCCCCCGGGCGTGGCCCGACAGGTGCAGGTTCGACCCGATGCGCAGCAGCGCGGTCTTGCTCGCGTTGTACGCGGTCGCGCCGTCCATGTCGTGCGACCCCGCACCCGAGTTCAGGTCGACGACCCGTCCCCCGCCCCGCGCGAGCATCCCGGGGACGAGCGCGCGCGCGAGCAGGAACGGCCCGCGCACGTTGGTCTCCATGACCGACCACCACTCGTCCCGATCGGCCTCCCACAGCGGGACCTCGGCGTCGATGCGCCCGGCGTTGTTGACCAGGAGATCGATCCCGCCCAGCTCCGCCTCGGCGCGCGCGACGGCCGCGTCCACGGCGGCAGGATCGCCCACGTCCGCGACCAGGCCCACGGAGCGGCGACCCAGCGCGCGGACCTGCGCGACGACGTCGTCCACGCGGGACGCGTCCCGACCCAGGACCGCGACGTCGAGCCCCGCACCGGCGAGCCCCAGCACGACAGCGCGGCCGATCCCACGCGCACCGCCCGTCACGAGGGCGGTGCGCGCGGGGGCCACGGTGGTGACGTCAGCCACGAAGCTCGGCTCCGACCTTCTCGTGCGCCGCGGCGACCGCCGCGGCACGCACGGCCGCGGAGTCCTCCGCGGTGAGCGTGCGGTCGGTGCCGCGCAGACGCAGCGAGAACGCGAGCGACTTCTTGCCCTCGCCGACCTGGGGGCCGGTGTAGACGTCGAACAGCGCGAGCTCCTCGAGCAGGTCGCCCGCCCCTTCCTCGATCGCGGCGCGCACGGCCGAGGCCGGCACGGAGGCGTCGACGACGAGCGCCAGGTCCTCCTTCGCGAGCGGGAACGACGAGACGGGCTCGGCCTGGACGGGCTGACCCGGGGTGGCGGCGATCAGCGCGTCGAGGTCGACCTCGAACGCGACGGTCCGCGCGGGCAGGCCGAGCGTCTCGAGCACCTTGGGGTGCAGCTCGCCGGCGTGCCCGACGACGGTCCCGTCCGCCAGCTCGAGCCTCGCCGTCCGGCCCGGGTGCCACGGCGCGTGGTCGTGGTCGGCGACCACGACCACCTGGGCTCCGACGCGCTCGGCCACGAGCCGGGCAGCGGCCAGGGCGTCGGTCCAGTCGGCCGCGCGACCTGCGCCCCACCAGCCCGAGGCCACGCGCTGACCGGTCAGGACGCCCGCGACCCGGCGGGGCTGCGGCGGCACCGCGGCCTGCAGGGTCTCGAGGTCCTGCTCGCTCGGGCGGACACCGCCCGGGAGCTGCGGGGCTGCCGGCGCACCGGCCACGGGGCGCGTCACGAGGCCGATCTCGAAGATCGCGAGATCCGCGTTCCCGCGCCCCACGTTGCGCCTGAGCGTGCCGAGCAGCGTCGTCAGCAGGTTCGTGCGCATCTCGGGGTGGTCGTCCGCGAGCGGGTTGACGAGCCGCAGCGCGCGGCGACGGTCGTCGTCCGCGGGCAGGCGCAGGTCGTCGTGCGACTGCGGGTTCACGAACGGGTAGCTGAGCGTCTCGACGAACCCGGCCTCCGCGAGGGCGCGCGCCACCGACCGACGCAGCCGCTGCGAGGTCGTCAGCCCGCGCCCCGCCGGGGCGGGCGGCAGGATCGACGGGATCTTGTCGTAGCCGACGAGGCGCGCGATCTCCTCGACGAGCTCTGCGGCACCGGTCAGGTCGGGCCGCCAGGTCGGCGGGGTGACCTCGAGGGTCGTGCCACCGTCGAGGTCACGGACCGTGCAGCCGATCTCGGCGAGCACGCCACGCACCTGCTCCGAGGTGTACGCGACGCCCACGAGGCGCTCGGCCTCGTGGATCGGGAACACGATCGGTGCGACAGGGGCGACCGTGTTGAGGTCGCTCACGGCGTCGTCCGCCGCACCGCCACCGAGCTCGACGAGCAGGTCGACGACGCGCTGGGCCGCGACGGGCGGCAGCGCCGGGTCGGCACCGCGCTCGAAGCGCTTGGCCGCTTCGGAGGGCAGCTTGTGACGGCGTGCCGAGCGGGCCACGGTGATCGGGTCGAAGTGCGCAGCCTCGACCAGGACGTCGGTCGTGGTCTCGCTGACCTCGCTCGAGGCACCACCCATGACGCCCGCGATCCCGAGCACGCGCGAGCCGCGCGCCCCCTCGGGCGAGTCGGTGATGAGCAGGTCTTCCACGTCGAGGCGACGGTCGACGTCGTCGAGCGTCGTGAGCCGTTCCCCCGGCGTCGCGCGACGCACGACGATCGGCCCGGCGACCTTGGCGAGGTCGTAGGCGTGCAGGGGCTGACCGAGGTCGAGCATGACGTAGTTCGTGATGTCGACCGCGAGCGAGATGGGACGCATGCCCGCCTGGGTCAGCCGGCGCTGCATCCACGCCGGGGTCGGCGCCTGCGGGTCGATGCCGCGCACGATCCGCGTGACGAACCGGTCGCAACCGGTCACGCCGTGGATCGGGGCGCCGTCCTCGACCTCGACCGGGAAGCCGTCGGGCGTCACACCGGGCAGGTCGCCCGTCGGGAGCCCGCGGTCCGTGAAGGCCGCACCTGTCGAGTGCGAGAACTCGCGGGCCACGCCGCGGTAGGAGAAGCAGTACCCGCGGTCCGGGGTGACGTTGATCTCGAGGACCTCGTCGCCAAGGCCCAGGAGCTCGAGCGCGTCCGTGCCAGGCGTCGTGTCGTAGCCCGTCTCCGGGGAGTACCCGTAGCGGTCGAGCACGATGATGCCGTCGTGGTCCTGCCCCAGACCCAGCTCCTTGGCCGAGCAGATCATGCCGTCCGAGACGTGGCCGTAGGTCTTGCGGCTCGCGATGGGGAACGGTCCGGGCAGCACGGCGCCGGGCAGCGCGACGACGACGCGGTCACCCGGGCCGAAGTTGTGCGCACCGCAGATGATGCCGCGCGGGGTCCCGCCCTCGGCGACGGGGACGCCGTCGACGTTGTGCGTCCCGACGTCGACCTGGCACCAGTTGATGACCTTGCCGTTCTTCTGCTCCTCGGGCTGGACCGAGACGACCTGGCCCACGACGAGCGGACCGGTGACGGAGGACCCGTGGATCGCCTCCTCCTCCAGGCCCACCTTCACGAGCGCGGCGGCCAGCGTCTCGGCCGTCAGGCCTTCCGGCAGCTCGACGTGCTCGCCGAGCCAGTCGATGACGATGTTCGGCATCAGATCCCCATTCCGAACTGGGTCGAGAAGCGGACGTCGCCCTCGACCATGTCGTGCATGTCAGCAATTCCGTGGCGCAGCATGAGCGTGCGCTCGATGCCCATGCCGAACGCGAAGCCCGAGTAGACCTCGGGGTCGATCCCGGCGGAGCGCAGGACGTTCGGGTTGACCATGCCGCAGCCCCCCCACTCGATCCAGCCGGCCCCGCCCTTCTTCTGGGGGAACCACAGGTCCATCTCGGCGCTGGGCTCGGTGAAGGGGAAGAACGAGGGGCGCAGGCGCGTGCGGGCCTCCGGACCGAACATCGCCTTGGCGAAGTGGTCGAGCGTCCCGAGCAGGTGCGCCATGGTCAGGCCCTTGTCGACCGCGAGGCCCTCGACCTGGTGGAAGACGGGCGTGTGCGTCGCGTCGAGCTCGTCGGTACGGAACACCTTGCCGGGGCACGCGATGTACACGGGCAGCTCGCGCTCGAGGAGCGTGCGGGCCTGCACGGGCGACGTGTGCGTGCGCAGCACGAGGTTCGACGGCTCGCCGGGATCGGCGTCGGGTCCCGTGGGGGCCTGGAGGAAGAACGTGTCCTGCATCTGCCGGGCCGGGTGGTCCGGACCGAAGTTGAGCGCGTCGAAGTTGAACCACTCGGCCTCGATCTCCGGGCCCTCTGCGATCTCCCAGCCCATGGCCGTGAAGAAGTCGGCGGCGCGCTCCTGGAGCGTCTCGAGCGGGTGACGGGCACCGGCAGGCGCGCGGTCGACGGGGAGCGTCACGTCGACCGACTCCTCGACCAGGACGCGCTCGTCGCGCTCGGCCTCCAGGACCTGGGTGCGCGCGGCGAGCGCCTGGTTGAGGCGGCCACGGATCGGGCCGAGGAGCTTGCCCGCGGCGGCCTTGTCGGCGGGCGCGAGCTGGCCGATCTGGCGGTTCGCGAGCGCGAGGGCGCTGCGGTCGCCGGTGTGCTCGAGGCGCACCGCCTTGAGCTCGTCGAGGTCGCGGGCGGCCTCGACGGCGGCGAGGGCCTCGGTGAGGACGGCCTCGAGCGCGGGGCCGTCGAGCGGCGAGGGCGCGGCGGGCTGGACCGGATCAGGGGTGGACATGCGTGCCTTCCTGGCGGGATCGGGATCGGACGCGCAGAGGTCTCCTCGCGCGTCCAACTGAAGATTCTAGAGCGCCCGCCGGGGCACGACCGGTCGATCAGAGGACACCGTGCGGTGTCCTGTGGTCGACGTGCGCAGCGTCAGCCGCGCGGCCCTCGAGCGGGCCACGTAAATCGGCGATCATCGCGCTGCATGTCCTCATGGTCCCACATCGCCGTATCGCGGGCGTGGAGACGCCCGGGCGTCCCGGGCAGACCACCCGGCAGGTCGAGCGGTCGAATCAGCGGTGCTCGCCGAGACCGAACGTCCGCACGACCTCGTACAACGGGCCGCCGCTGCGCCCCGCCCCCGGGGTCGACTCGACGAGGCAGAGCTCGTCCGCGGTGAACCGCGGCCCCTCGTAGACGGCCAGGGCGTGGGCGAGCTCGCCCAGCCCTGGGCCGGTGGGCTGCGGGTCGGTCCGGCGACGGCCGGTCCTGCGCGGGCCGGAGGCGCGCGCCACGGTCAGGTGGGCGCGCTGGCGGGGCCGGCGGTCGAGCCGCAGCCCGACGTCGGACGCCGCCTCCGAGGTCGCGGCGCTCAGGCGTCGCAGGGCCTCCGCGTCGCCGCCCACGCCCGCGAACAGGATGCGGTCCTCGAACGTCCCGGCACCACGCAGGTGCAGCGACAGCGGTTCCGTGTCCCGGGCGACCTCGTCGAGGGCCCCGGCCAGGTCGTCCGAAGCCCCCTCGGCCACCTCGCCGAAGAAGGCGACCGTGAGGTGCATGAGGTCGCGGGGGGTCCAGCGCAGCGAGGGCCGCCCGTCGTCGAGGGCGACCGCACCGAGGGCGGAGAGCGCGAGTCCCAGGTGGTCGAGCGCCTCGTCGGAGGGGTACAGGGCGGCGAACAGCCGCGCCGACCGTCCCCTCACAGGGCCCCGTCTGCGTCGCCGACGGTGGTGGTCGGAACGGACGTACCGACGCGCGGGCGGTGCGCGCGGCTCGACGCGTACAGGCAGACCGTGGCGGCCGTCGCCAGGTTGAGCGACTCGGCCTGGCCCCGGATCGGGACGCTCACGACCGCGTCGGCGAGCTCGCGGTCCTCGGGCGGCAGGCCCCAGGCCTCGTTGCCGAAGATCCAGGCGGTCGGCCGCACGAGGTCCGGTGTCTCGGCGGGTGCGCTCCCGGCGACGTCGAGCAGGTCGTCGAGGTCGTGGTCCCCCGCGCCGTCGGCGGCCAGGACCGCCAGCCCGGCGGTGCGCAGCGCATCGACCGTCTCGGCGAGGCTCACGCCCGTCACCACGGGGAGGTGGAACAACGAGCCCGCCGTGGAGCGCACGACCTTGGGGTTGTGCACGTCGACGCTCTCGCCCGCGAGGACGACCAGGTCTGCGCCCGCGGCGTCAGCAGCACGGATCACCGTGCCCGCGTTGCCGGGGTCGCGGACGGTCGCGAGGACAGCGACGAGCCGCGGCGAGGCGGAGACCGCGTCGTCGAGCGTGAGGACCTGGGTCCGGACGACCGCGAGGATCCCCTGGGCGTCGGAGCTCATGGCCTCGAACGCGTCGGGTGTCGTGAGGTGCACGTGCAGGCCCTCGGCGAGCGCGTCGTCGACGATCTCGGCGTAGCGGTCGGCGGCCGACGACGTCACGTACACGTCACGGACGAGGCGCGCGCCGTGCCGGACGGCCTCACGCACCCCCTGCGGTCCCTCGACGAGGAACTGCTGGTGGCGCGAACGCGCCGGACGCCCGGACAGTGCCCGTACCGCCTTGACCCGGTCGCTCCGAGGGTTCGAGACCTCGGGAACACGACGGAAGAACGGTACGGGGCGACCTGAGGACAGATCGTTCACTGTGCGGGCGTCCGGTGAGAAGAGTCGCTGCTCGATGATCAGGCAGCAGCCTTCGGGGCGTTCACGTCGGCAGGCAGAGCGTCCTTCGCAGCCTGGACGAGCGCGTTGAAGACCGTGACGTCGTTGACCGCGAGGTCAGCGAGGACGCGACGGTCGACCTCGATGCCAGCAGCCTTGAGGCCCTGGATGAGGCGGTTGTACGTCAGGCCCTGCGCGCGGGACGCAGCGTTGATGCGCTGGATCCACAGACGACGGAAGTCGCCCTTGCGCGCCTTGCGGTCGCGGTAGGAGTAGACGAGGGAGTGGGTGACCTGCTCCTTCGCCTTCCGGTAGAGACGCGAACGCTGGCCGCGGTAACCCGCAGCGCGCTCGAGAGTTGTACGGCGCTTCTTCTGGGCGTTGACCGCCCGCTTCACGCGTGCCACGTGATGCTCCTTGCAGTTCGGGGCTCAGGTAGGGACTCAGCGGTGGCCAGCACCAGGGGCACGACCACCAGGCAGATCACTTACCGAGCAGCTTCTTGATCTTCTTGACGTCAGCGGGGGCGACGACCTGGTCAGCAGACAGGCGACGCGTGCGGGTGCTCGACTTGTGCTCGAGCAGGTGGCGCTTGTTGGCCTGCTCGCGCATGACCTTGCCGCTGCCGGTGATGCGGAACCGCTTCTTGGCGCCGGAGTGCGTCTTGTTCTTCGGCATGGCTGCCGTTTCTCCTTTGTCTGGTCGAGATCCCGGGAGGGACCCGACGTGTTCGGGCCGTGGCCGGTGGGCCTGGCTCGGTGTCAGTTGGTCAGCTGGGCTTGCCGCCGGGCTTCGGCTTGGCCGCGCTCGGCTTGGGCGCTGCCGGCCGGGGGGCCGGAGGCTTGGGCAGTGCGGCCGGCTTGGGCACCGCGACGGGCTTGGGAGCCGTCGCAGGCTTGGGCGTGGCCGCGGGTGCTGCGGGAGCAGCGGCCTTGGGCGCGGCCTTCGGGGCAGACGCACGGGGTGCGGCCTTGGGAGCGGCGGCCTTGGGTGCTGCTGCCGGAGCAGCGGCGGGGGCCGGCGCGGGCTCGGGAGCGGCAGCAGCCTTGGCCGCGGCAGCGGCCTCGGCCGACGCGACGAGCTCGGCAGCCTCGGCGACCTGCACCTCGAAGGGCACGTCGCCGCCGTCCGCGGGCTCCTCGGAGACCTCGACCGGAGCGGACTTGGCGGCCGACTTCGTCGGGCGGGGCTCGGCCTCCTGAGCGCGCTTGCGCTGCTCGCTCTTGGCCTCGGCCTTCTTCTTGACCGGGCCGAGCACCATGACCATGTTGCGCCCGTCCTGCTTGGGCATGCTCTCGATGAAACCGAGCTCGGCGACGTCGTCGGCGAGGCGCTGCAGGAGGCGGACACCCATCTCCGGGCGCGACTGCTCACGGCCACGGAACATGATCATGACCTTGACCTTGTCGCCCGCAGCGAGGAAGCGCTCGACGTGGCCCTTCTTGGTGCCGTAGTCGTGCGGGTCGATCTTCAGACGGAAACGGATCTCCTTGAGGACCGTGTTCGCCTGGTTCCGGCGAGCCTCACGGGCCTTCATGTCCGACTCGTACTTGAACTTGCCGTAGTCCATGAGCTTGCACACCGGCGGGCGTGCGTCGGGGGCGACCTCCACCAGGTCGAGGTCAGCGTCCTGGGCAAGGCTCAGGGCGACCTCAATGCGGACGACGCCGACCTGCTCCCCACCTGGGCCGACAAGTCGGACCTCGGGGACACGGATCCGATCGTTGATGCGAGGCTCGCTGATGTGATGCTCCTAGGAAGTCGTCGGTAGACCACCAGGAACGGGAAAGGCCCCCGTCCCAGAGCGCAGGGAGGAGGCCATCGATCGGGTCGTCGCGGGTGCGACGAACACACCGTCGCGCCACCGTGAAGAACGGCGACGCTCCGGACCGAGACCCGGCCTCTGTCGTGACGATCGTCAGCAGTTGAAGCTCAGGTGGGATGGAATCCACTTTGCGCACCCGCAGCTCGCTCTCCGAAGCACCTTCTGGAGCCTCGACGAGAACCTACGGGTCGGTCAGCCACCAAGAATAGCACGCACGTCCGGGGAGCCCTCACGCCGCCCGGGGCAGGTGCCAGAGACCGCGGTCGACGCACCCTGGGCGACACGGCACATCGTCCCAGCACCCACCGGCCCGTTCACCGACACGCCACACACTGGACATCCTCCATCATTGGAACTCTTCCAGAGAATGTGGGTAGAGTGACGACGTGCCCACCGAGAAGACGATCCGCCCCGCGGACCACGAGACCGAGCTCCGCGACAGCGGGCTCCGGGTGACCGCCGCCCGCCTCGCGGTCCTCGACGTGGTCACCCGGCAGCAGCACGCCGACGCGGACGACGTGCTGCGGGCGACGCGCGAGGTCCTCGGCTCGGTGTCCGTCCAGGCCGTCTACGACGTCCTGAACGCCCTCACCGAGCACGGCCTCCTGCGCCGCATCGAACCCGCGGGCCACCCGGCCCGCTACGAGCGACGCCTGGGCGACAACCACCACCACGTGGTGTGCCGCTCGTGCGGGGCAGTCGCTGACATCGACTGCGCGGTCGGGCACGCGCCGTGCCTGACCCCGAGCGGGAACAACGGCTTCACGATCGACACCGCCGAGGTCACGTACTGGGGCCTGTGTCCCGACTGCGCGGACTGACACCGGTCCACCGTGCACCGGGCGCGTCCCGGCCCGCCCCTTTTCACCCCCTCACCGCTCCCCGGAGCACCTGTCCCTACCGCCCCCTACCCAGATACAGGCCCCAGGGCCCACAGCGCCCTCACCTGAAGGAGAAGACGATGACGAACACCCCCTTCACCACGACCCAGACGGGCACCCCCGTCCCGAGCGACGCCCACTCGCTGACCGCGGGCGCGGACGGCGCGACGGCGCTCCACGACCGCTACCTGGTCGAGAAGCTCGCGCAGTTCAACCGCGAGCGCATCCCGGAGCGCATCGTGCACGCCAAGGGCGGTGGCGCGTTCGGTGAGTTCGTCGTCACGGAGGACGTCTCGGCATACACCCGCGCTGCCGTGTTCCAGCCGGGCGCACGCACCGAGACGCTGCAGCGCTTCTCGAGCGTCGCTGGCGAGCAGGGCTCCCCCGACACCTGGCGCGACGTGCGCGGGTTCTCGGTGAAGTTCTACACGACCGAGGGCAACTACGACATCGTCGGCAACAACACCCCCGTCTTCTTCATCCGCGACGGCATCAAGTTCCCGGACTTCATCCACTCGCAGAAGCGCCTGCCGGGCTCGGGCCTGCGCGACGCCGACATGCAGTGGGACTTCTGGACGCTGTCCCCCGAGTCCGCGCACCAGGTCACGTACCTCATGGGCGACCGCGGTCTGCCCCGGTCGTGGCGCGAGATGCCGGGCTTCGGCTCGCACACCTACCAGTGGATCAACGGCGCGGGCGAGCGCTTCTGGGTCAAGTACCACTTCACGTCGAACCAGGGCAACGTCGAGATGGATGGCTCGGAGGCCGAGCTCATCGCGGGCGCCGACGCCGACCACTACCGCCGCGACCTGTACGAGGCCATCGAGGCCGGCGACTTCCCGTCGTGGGACGTGCACGTCCAGGTCATGCCGTACGAGGACGCCAAGACGTACCGCTTCAACCCGTTCGACCTGACGAAGGTCTGGCCGCACGCGGACTACCCGCTCATCAAGGTCGGGACGCACACGCTCAACCGCAACCCGCAGAACTTCTTCGCGGAGATCGAGCAGGCGGCGTTCTCGCCCGCGAACACGGTCCCGGGCATCGACATCAGCCCCGACAAGATGCTCATGGCCCGCGTGTTCTCCTACCCGGACGCTCAGCGCTACCGCGTGGGCACCAACTACAACCAGATCCCGGTCAACGCGCCGCACGCCGCGCCGGTGCACAACTACTCGCAGGACGGCGCGCAGCGTCACGGTTTCAACGCGCCCACGACGCCGGTCTACGCCCCCAACAGCCTGGGCGGCCCCGTGGCCGACGAGGCACGTGCGGGCGTCGGGTCCTGGGAGTCGGACGGTGAGCTGACGCGCGCCGCGGCGACGCTGCATGCCGAGGACGACGACTTCGGCCAGGCCGGCACGCTCTACCGCGAGGTCTTCGACGACGCGGCCAGGGCACGCTTCCTCGAGACCATCACGGGGGCCGTCGGCGGCGTGCAGAGCATCGCGATCCGCGAGCGTGCGATCCAGTACTGGACCAACGTCGACGCGACCCTGGGCGCTGCTCTGCGCAGCGCCCTCGAGGTCGCCCCGCTCGCGGCCGACGAGCCCGGCGTCACGTCGGAGCCCGCGCACTCCTGACGCCCGCGCCGCTGCCCGGCGCGACGTCGTCGGGCAGGAGGGTGCCGTCGTCGTAGCCCGGAGGCCGGGTC
>NZ_JBHUAD010000051.1:0-21458 GCF_042789955.1 Oerskovia sp. NPDC056781 | reverse complement strand
GATACCAGCAGGACCAGCGCCAACAATGGCCACACGCAACGGACGAGAGCTGCTCACAGGAAAGAACGCCTTCCGGTCGAGGAGGGGAGGGGCGGTCCACGCCGGGGTCGGCAGCCGCACGCTTCGACGGTACGTCCTCAACCAGGGTTGAGGTCAAGGTGCACGGTGGAGACTGCGGGGAGGACCTGGACCGTCAGGGCTCGTACCCCTCGACGAATCCCCTGATCTCCCTGCGCATCGCGTCCTCGCCCAGGGGCTGCCGGGTCGACGTCCCGATCGTGAACCCGTAGCCCTCGATCGGACCGTTCGTCCAGGAGAAGTCGTACACCCCAGGGTCGTGGGGCCGGTCGTTGACCGTGAAGGCCTGACCGTCGACCGTCAGGTGCCACACCTGAGGAGCCCTTCGGGGTGCAGCACTGGCTCGGCTCTGCAGCCGCTCGATCCGCGGTCTCAGGAGCGCGTCCATCACCGCCGGGTCCTCCCATGTCTGGACGCTGACGAGCAGCCGGTGCGGGCCGAGGTCCCGGTGCCACGCGCCGCCCACGGGAACGAGCTCGATGTCGTAGACCACCGGGACGTCCGGGTCGCCGATCGGCTCCGGGACGTAGCCGTCGGGCAGGTCGGCCTCCGAGAAGAAGTAGTTCGGTCGCACCATCTCCTCGTGCCATGCCCGCGCCTCGGCCGCGAGGGCGTCGAACACCGTCGCCAGCCTCTCCGACGCGGGCCCGACGTCGCGCCCGGAGGGCACCTCGGTCAACCGGTCCCACCACTCGCGCCACTCGTCCGCGAGCGCCGCGGCCTCGTCGCCCGGCAGTACCTCGACCGTGATCCGGGGAACGAGCGCCGGGACGTCGTCGGCCACGGGCAGCGCGAGACGGTCGCGGACGAACAGGGCCACCGTGAAGCCGGTGCCGCGCCCCACGTTGATGCTCCGCAGGTCCTGTGGTTCGTGCGTCATCGCTCACCTCGTCGTCGGTCCGGCAGGAGCCGGACCGCCCATGCTAGGCCGTCGGCGACGTCGCGCCGCGCGCCTCGCCGGCCCGCGTGACCCGACCCTGCCGATGCAGGGGACGGCGCCCACCACGGCGACCGATCCCGGCCGCGGGCGGCTCGCAGATGACCGCACGGCGTCCCCGATGACCTCGCGTCGAGGCGCCGATGAACGCCTCGGGAACGTTCGGGGAACGGAGCCGCTGAGGCCACTTCTCGGACACTTCGCCCTCCTAGGGTGACGGCGTCCACCCGCTCGTGACTGGAGCCCCACCCCATGACCTCCGTGTCAGCCCCCGTGCGCCCCGCGCCACCCGCACGCCGTCGGACGATCCCCGGACGGACCCCGACGGCCCGGTCCCGCTTCACACGCCCCACCCCGCGGGCCCTGCGCACCTGGCTCGCGTTCCTGCTGCTCGCGGGGCCCAACGTGGTCCTGCTGCTCGTGTTCGTCTACCGCCCGCTGCTGCAGAGCTTCTACTACTCGACCTTGCAGTGGAACATGGGCTCCCCCACGGCTCGCTCGGTCGGTCTCGGCAACTACGTCGAGTGGTTCCAGGACCCGACGACGGCCGACGTCATGGTCACGACGGGCGTCTTCACGGTCGCGACCGTGGGCGGCTCGCTGGTCCTCGGCCTGGGCCTGGCCCAGCTGCTGAACCGCCGCCTCAAGGGCCGCGGGTTCGCGCGGACGGTCGCGTTCGCGCCCTACGTCCTGTCGGGCGTCGCGGTCGGCATGCTGTGGCTGTTCATCTTCGACCCGCGCTACGGCCTGCTCTCGGCCGGCCTGCGCGCGATCGGGCTCGAGTCCCCCGACTGGTACACCACCTCGCCCTGGGCGCTCGTCATGATCATCGTCGTCTACCTGTGGAAGAACGTCGGGTACGTCGCCCTGATCTTCCTGGCCGGTCTCCAGGCCGTCCCGCAGGAGCTCAGGCAGGCAGCCGCCCTCGACGGCGCGTCCTCGGCCCGGACTTTCCGTTCGATCGTCCTGCCGCTGCTCGCGCCCACGACCTTCTTCCTCACGGTCACGACGCTGCTGAGCTCGCTCCAGTCGTTCGACATCATCCAGGCCATGACGAAGGGCGGGCCGCTCGGCTCGACCACGACCCTGATGTACCAGATCTACGAGGAGGGCTTCGTAACCGGTCGCGCCGGCTACGCGTCGGCCGTCGCGACGATCCTCTTCCTCCTGCTGCTGGTCGTCACGGTCGTCCAGCTGCGCTTCGTCGAGAAGAAGGTGCACTACGCATGAGCGTCCAGAACCCGGTCCGGGACGTCCCCGCCACCGCACCTCGTACGACCTCGGGCGCGCCCCGCGCCCAGCACCCCGGGTCACCCGTGGACGCACCACCGGCCCCCGGCGGTGCGGGCCACCTCCCGAGCGGCCCCCGCACGCCGGAGCGCGCGCGTCGTCGTCGGCCCCTGCACCTGGGCTCGTACGCGACCCTCCTGGTCGCGACCGTCGTCATGGCGCTGCCGCTCGTGTGGATGGTGCTCGCGAGCTTCAAGCGCCCCGACGAGCTCTACTCGATCCCGCTCCAGTGGCTCCCGCAGAGCCTCGACCTCGCGAACTACGTCCAGACGACGCAGAGCATCCCCGTCGGGCAGCTGTTCCTCAACAGCGTGGGCCTGACGGTCGTGGGCTCGACCCTCAAGCTGCTGCTCGGCCTGTGCTGCGCGTACGCGCTCGTCTTCCTCGACTTCCCGTTCAAGCGCGCGGTGTTCGTCCTGGTCCTGTTCACGCTGCTCATCCCGCAGCAGATCACGATCATCCCCAACTACACCCTCGTCGCCCAGCTCGGGTGGCTCAACACCTACCAGGGCATCCTCGTGCCGGGACTGGCGAGCGCGTTCGGGACCTTCCTGTTCCGTCAGCACTTCCTGTCGCTGCCGATCTCGATCCTGGAGGCCGCCGAGCTCGACGGCGCGGGCCACTGGCGCAAGCTGTGGCGGTTCGTCGTGCCGCTGTCCTACCCGACGATCGCGGCCGTCGCGCTCGTGTCCGTCGTCGCCGAGTGGAACGACTACCTGTGGCCGTTCCTCGTGACCGACGACGCCGAGAAGATGACGCTCCCCGTGGGTCTCACGCTCCTGCAGAGCGTCGACGGCATGAACAACTGGGGCGTCCTCATGGCCGCGACCGTGCTCGTGACCCTCCCGATCCTCATCGTCTTCCTGTTCCTCCAGCGCCGGCTCGTCGCCGGGCTCACCGCCGGAGCCGTGACCGGCTGACCTGCCGGTCCTCCCCTGTCCCCCCCGGCACCTGCCGGGTCGCTGTTCCCCACCCCAAGGAGCATCACGTGAACCAGCCCCTGCCCGCCCAGTGGACCCCGTCGCGACGCGACGTGCTGCGCCTCGGCGGCCTCGGCGCCCTCGCCCTCTCCCTCGCCGCGTGCGCGGGACCGACCGTCGGCGGCGGCACGTCCGCCCCGTCCGCCTCCGCGGGCACCGACTGGTCGACGATCAAGCCCGCCTCGCAGATCACGTGGTGGAGCAACCACCCCGGCGCCTCCAAGGCCATCGAGGAGGAGCTGATCCGCCGCTTCAACGCGAAGCACCCCGACATCGCGGTCAAGCTCGTGACCGCGGGCGCCGGGTACGACGAGGTCGCGCAGCGCTTCCAGGCCGCCTCGTCGTCGAACAACCTGCCCGACCTCGTCATCGCGAGCGACGTGTGGTGGTTCCGCTACTACGTCAACGGCCAGGTCATGCCGCTCGACGACGTGTTCGCGCACCTCGACGTCGACGTCGCCGACTACAACCCGACGCTGTACGGCGACTACGCGTACGACGCCAAGCACTGGGCCGTGCCGTACGCGCGCTCGACGCCGCTCTTCTACTACAACAAGACCATGTGGGCCGCTGCGGGCCTGCCGGACCGCGGCCCCGCGACGTGGGCCGAGCTCGCCGAGTGGGCCCCCGCCCTGCGCGCTCAGGTCCCGGCCGACGGCGCCCCCCTCGGGCTCGCGACCGGCACGTCGTGGGCCGCCTGGTGGTTCGAGAACATGCTGTGGGGCCAGGGCGGTCAGTACAGCGACGAGTTCACGGTCACGCTCGACACCCCGCAGGCCCTGGCTGCGGGCGACTTCCTGCACGACCTGTTCCACGGGTCCAAGGTCGCGGGCGTCGGGACCGACGCCGGGGCCGACTTCGCCGCCGGCATCTTCGCCTCGACCATCGGGTCCACGGGCAGCCTCACGGGTCTGCTCGACGCCGCGTCGTTCGAGCTCGGCACGGCCTACCTGCCCGACGGTCCCTCCGGCTCCGGGACGCCCACGGGCGGCACGGGCCTGGCCATCCCGGCCTCGCGCACGCCCGAGCAGCAGCTCGCCGCAGCCATGTTTCTCGCCTTCATCACGGACCCCGAGAACACCGCATACTTCTCCCAGAACACCGGGTACATGCCGGTGCGCACGTCCGCGGTCGAGGGAGAGACCATGAGCAGCATCTACGCGGCCACGCCGCAGTTCCGCACGGCCGTCGACCAGCTCGCGGAGAAGTCGCGCTCGCAGGACTGGGTCCGGGTCTTCGTGCCGGGAGGCGACCAGATCCTCACGGACGGGATCGAGCAGATCGTGCTCAAGGGCACGCCCGCCGCCGAGGCGTTCGCGTCGATCACGCCGCGTCTCGAGAAGGCGTACCAGGAGAACGTGGAGCCCTACCTGTGACGGGCCCGATCCAGGTCGTCGCGCACCGCGGGAACTCGTCCGTCGCCCCGCAGAACACGCTCGCCGCGTTCGAGGCCGCGTGGCGAGCGGGAGCCGACAGCATCGAGCTCGACGTGCAGCTCACCGCGGACGGCGAGGTCGTCGTGATCCACGACGACACGCTCGACGCGACGACGGACGGTACCGGCCGTGTCGACGCGCTCCCGCTCGCGGACGTCCGCACCGTGGACGCGGGCTCGTGGTTCGCCCCGGCCTACGCCGGGCAGCGCGTCCCGACCTTCGCGGAGGTCGTGGACTTCCTCGTGACCCGCCCGGGCATCGACCTCCTGCTGGAGATCAAGGGCGACTGGGGGCCCGACGACGTCCGCAAGGTCACCGAGCCCGTCCTGCGCGCCGGGCTCGCCGACCGGGTGATCGGGCAGAGCTTCTGGCCCTCGACGGTCGCAGCCCTGCAGAAGGTGGCCCCGGACCTGCGCCGCGGACTGCTGGTCGGCGAGCTCTCCGACGGCCTGCTCGCGACGTGCGCCGACCTGGGCGTCATGACGTGCAACCCGGCCGGGCACCTGCTCGTCGAGCGGCCCGGCCTGGTCGACGAGCTGCACACCGCCGGGCTCCAGGTCATGGTGTGGACCTTGAACGAGCCCGCGCAATGGACCCTTGCCCTGGTGGCCGGAGTCGACGCGGTCATCACCGACCGTCCCGACCGCCTGCGGGGGTGGCTCGCGGGGCGCTGAGGAGCTGCCGCCGACGCGGCCCCGCCGAGAGAGCAGACGGCCCTGGATCGCACGATCCGGGGGCGTCTGCTCACTTCTCGGCGCTTCCGCCCTCAGCTCCGCGCGTCGACCATCCGCGCCCCCGACACGACGCCCGACACCCCGCGCCGGTCGCGCGTGAACAGGACCGAGACCACCGCCACGAAGGCGACGAGCGAACCCAGGGGCGCTGCGACGTCGGGCAGGAGACCACCACCGGGGACCTCCGCCAGGACCAGGCAGACCCCCCAGAGCCCACCCGACGCGAAGCCGCGCACCACCCGACGCGCCATGGTCCCGCGGCCCAGGCCGCCCGCACCGACCGGGCCCTCGGCGACGTCCGCCGTCCAGCGCGGCTCGAGCCACATGGCCCGTTGCCCCCACGACGCCCCGCTCCCCAGGAACGGCGGCACCAGCAGGACCAGGACCACGGGCACGAGCGACCCGAGCACCACGTCGACCGCGCCCGCCTCGAGCGGGACGTCCTGCCCCAGCGCGACGAGCGCCACCCGGTAGAACAGGACCAGCACCGTCCCCGTCACCGACACCAGGAACGCGTCGAGCAGCATGCCGAGCCACCGCCGCCACACCGTGACCGGACGCGGTACGCCCCGCTCGGTCGCGAGGTCGGTCGAGCGCGGCATCCACCGCAGGACGACCGGCGCGATCAGGGCACCGATCAACCCGCCCAGAGTGTTGGTCAGGAGGTCGTCGACGTCGGCCAGGCGATACGAGCACGGGATGAGACCGAAGATCCCCGTGCCCTGCGTCGTCTCGATGAGCAGCGACGCCGCGAACGCCGACAGCACCGTGAGCGGCAGACGCCACTCGAAGAAGCGCCGCACCAGCACGCCCCACGGGACGAACAGCACCACGTTGAACACCGTCTGGAGCACGGCCGGGCTGCGCAGCCGCGCCGCCGTGCTCATGCCCGCGGTGTCCCGGCGGATGTCCTCGACGAACTGGAACGGGTTCAGCTGCGGCCCGGAGAACCCGTGCTGTGCGCACCACTGCGCGAGGTCGCCCGAGGGCAGCGGCAGCAGCGTGTACGCCACGAGCGCGACGCCGTAGACCGCGACCGCCGCCGACCCGAGCAGGCGTAACCAGCTCAACCGCCCGTACCGGCGGTACTGCCAGACCACGATCGGCAGCAGGAACATCACGAAGACGACGACTCCGCCGATCACGCCCACGTACGCGGGCCAGGTCCACCTGCTCACGACGAGACCCTAACCAGGCGCGCCCGGCGCGGCGCGGTGGACCCGGGTCGTGTGCGTCACGTCGGGGCGGCGGACGACTCACGCGGGGTCAGGGTGGGTCACCCCCGGCGCGCGGGTGACTCCCCCTCGGCGTCACGCGTCGCCGTCGTGACCGGCGTCGCCCTGCGACTCGCCACGCCCCAGGTCGCGGTCGCCGGGGCGCGACGCCGCGTGGTCCCGGCCCCGTTCGTCGGCGTCGCCCTGCGATGCCGCTGCGTCGCGCTCGTCCTCGACCCGGTTCCGCTCGGCCGTCTCCTCACGCTCGTCGATGACCTCCTGCCCCGGGCCGGCGAACGCCTTGGAACGCTCGACCCCCTCGGCCGTGCCACTGAAGAAGGCCGACTCGGACGCGCCGCCGGGCAGGTCCTCGGGCCCGATCTCCCCCGTGTCACCAGCGGCGGCACCCGCGAGGGCCGCCTCGACCGGTGACATGACCCTGGTCTCGACGACGTCCTGCGGGGCGCTGACCGTCCCGATCACGCGCGACTGGTCGCGCACCGAGACGCGGCGCGTCGCCTGGCGGGTCGACAGGGGCGGCTGCCCCGGGATGCCCGGCCCCACGGGGATCGCGGGCGGGAGGTGGACCTCGGGCTCGGGGATCGCGGGCTGTGCCGCCGCACCGTCTGCCTGCGCACGACCGGGCGCGACGTCGGGCTCCTCGCTGATGCGGCCCTCCTCGACGCCCTCGAAGCGCGTGCGGGGCAGCGAGTCGGCACTCGACCGCTGGAGCCACTCGACGAGCCCCTCGCGCACGAAGCACCGCAGGTCGAACAGCGTCGGGGCGTCGCGGGCGCTCACGAGCGCACGCACCCGGACCACGCCGTTGATCGCGTCGGTCACCTGCAGGATGCCGACGCGCTGGTCCCACAGGTCGGTGTGCGCGAGGAGCCGCTTGAGCTCGGCACGCATGGCCCCGAACGGCACCCGGAAGTCCAGGTCGAGCTCGACCGTGCCGAGCAGGTCCGCGGCCCGCCGCGTCCAGTTCTGGAACGGCGTCGTCGTGAAGTAGGTGCACGGCATGATGAGGCGCCGGTCGTCCCACAGGTGCACCACGACGTACGTCATGGTGATCTCCTCGATCCGCCCCCACTCGCCCTCGAGGACCACGACGTCGTCGACGCGGATGCCGTCCGTGAACGCGATCTGCATGCCCGCGAACACGTTCGCGAGGG
Organism: Oerskovia sp. NPDC056781; assembly: GCF_042789955.1. Lineage (NCBI taxonomy): Bacteria > Bacillati > Actinomycetota > Actinomycetes > Micrococcales > Cellulomonadaceae > Oerskovia > Oerskovia sp. NPDC056781. The sequence goes on along the minus strand of NZ_JBHUAD010000051.1, from coordinate 13,614 downwards.
ACGTCTGGGCCGCGAGGCCCGCGACGATCGAGATGACACCGGCCGACGCGAGGATGCTCGCACCCGCGGCGCGCGCCGCGGGGAACGTCAGCAGGACCGCGGCGATCGCGCAGATCACGATGATCGCGACGGTCAGGCGCCGCACCACGATGATCTGCGTCCGGATGCGCCGCGCGTGCCGGTTGTCGACGACGTCGACCCGGAAGCGCTTGAGCGCGCTGTCCTCGAGCACGAACGCGAGCGCCCCCACCCACCACGCACCCGCCGCGATGAGCGCGATCAGCAGGGCGTGCTCGACGGCGGGGCGCCAGCTCACCGACGGGTCGGTCGTGACCCGCACCGCGATCCAGACCGCGACGATCATGAGCACCGCGCGGTCCGGGCGGCGCAGTCGCCTCGAGATGTCCCGCGCGAGCTCGCTGCGCCGTCCGAGGCGGTTCACGACCGCCGAGAGGATCGTGCCCAGCACGAACGCGACCACCAGCGCTCCTGCGACGGCGGCCAGGGTCAGTGCGACATCCGTCGCGTTCTCGATCTCGTCGTCCATCCGTCCACGCTATGGCCGGGCGCTGGAAGTCGCCTGGACAGGCGCTGGGCGACCGACGCCGTCGGGCATCCCCCGAGGAGGAGCGACGGGTCGGCCGGGCGCCTCGTCGGAGAGCCGGTGGGAGCGCCTCAGCGCGCGAGCCACGGTGCCAGACGGCGGGTCACCCACGGCAGGACGGCGTACGTCATGATCGGGGTCAGCACGAGCGTCGTCACGAGCACCCTCGGGACCACGGGCAGCTCGCCGAAGCTCGGGACGGCCCACGACACGAGGAGCGTGAACGCGAGGTTCACGGGGAAGAACCCGAGCCAGATGCTCACCGACTGCTTCCACCGGGCCGGCGCACGCTCGGCGCCGACCTGTGGCTCCTCGACGCGGGCGGGGACGTCGAACCAGCCCTCGATGCCCGTCCTGCGCTCGACGCGCTGGTCCTCCACGAGCCCCTGCCCCTCCTGGAGCCACGCGACCCGCTCGGGCGAGGAGTCCCACGCGTCGAGCGTCGCCTCGTCGGCGAAGCGGTAGAGCATGTGCCAGTCGTGCGAGTCCTTCGCGGCGCGCACCCAGCCCGACCCGAGGAACCCCGGGTACGTGTTGGCCATGTTGACGCCGGTCTGGACCCAGCGCGTCGCGTCCTGGACCAGGTCGGGGTGGATGCGGCGGTGGACGGAGACGGTGACGGGTCGGTCCGGGGATCGCCCGGCCGTGCCCGTGGAAGGAACGGTCATGAGGGCGAGTACACGATGCCGACGTTTCCGGGGTGTGACGACCCGGCCGTCGTGGGACGACGCGTCCCGACAGGTGGGCGCCCGCCGGGAGCCTGCCGAGAGCACTCCGGGAAGAGTGCGCGCTACGCCGAGGCCCCGTGCTGGTCGAGCAGGTGCCGCGAGACCGTCTCGATCACGCCGTACGGGATCGGCTCGGACAGCATGAACTTGAGCGTCCCCTTGGAGGCCCGGTAGGGGGCGACGAGCCGCTCGAAGTCCACGTCGCCGTCGGGCACGGGGTACAGGCTCACGTGGTGCTTCCACCCCGCGAAGTACACGACGACCCGGCCGCCGACCGTCACCGCCGGGATCTGGTAGCTGATCTTCTCGCCGGCGTCGGGCACGACCCGGTGGATCGTCCGGCGCATCTCCTGCAGGACCGCCTGGGTCTCGGGCGGGAACGAACCGATGTAGTCGTCGACGGTCTCGAACGTCCCGGTCATGCCGGCCTCCCCGTGCTCGGGCCCCGCGGGCTGCGGGAGTCCTTCCCCTACTGTCTCGCGCGAGCGGGTGAAGGGCCTGCGGAGCGTCACCGCCAGTTGGTCGGAGCGTCACCGTCGGCGGGCGGGGGCGTCACCGTCAGCAGCATCGAGCGTCACCGTCGGCGGGCCGGGCTCACCCTCGGCGCGCCTGCTCGGACCGGCCCGACCATACTGGCGACATGATCTCCTGGGACCTGGCCCTCGCCCTCCGCGAGGCGGGAGTGCGCTGGCACCCCGAGTCCGGCGACCGGTTCCGGCTCCTCGGCACGGGTCCCACGGGCGACCTCTTCACCGTGAGCGACATGACGATCGAACCCCACGAGTTCGACACCGGCGTGATCCTCGGCTTCAACGGCACGACCGAGTGGGCGCTCGACTCCGTGGCCCTCGAGGACGCGCTCTGGCACCCGCTCGAGCCCCAGCTCCGCACCCTGCTCGGCGGCACCTTCCGCTGGCTCCAGCGCTTCGTCGAGGACGACGACGTCCCCGCCTACCTCGTCGAGATCGAGCTCGGCGGACGCCCGCTCACCTTCCGCGGCCACGACCCCGCCGATGCCTACGCCGAAGCCCTGCTGCACCTGGTCGCGGCGTCGTCGGGACCGGTCGACCCGTCGCCCGGGCCCTCCAGGGGCGCCCGGACGGACACCGCCGGCGGACGCGGGGTGGCGACCTGAACGGCGAGGGCCCTCCCGCGGACGCGCCACCCGAGCGAGTGACGCCGTCCGACGACGCCCCCACGACCGCCCCCCGCGACACCTCGCCGGACACCACGGAGACCGGCGCCTCCCCGGCCGAGACCGCCCCCGGGACGCCGCACCGGACCAGGTTCCCCCTGCTCTCCGGGATCCGCCACGCCCCCTCGACCCTCCGCCGGGTCCTCCAGGCGCTCGGCAACGAGGCGACGCCCGACGAGGAGCCCGACGTCCCGGAGATCTCCCCGGACCTCGTCCCGCTGCTGCGCACGCTCGGCCGGGCGATGCTCGACTCGGGGCAGTCGGTCAACGACGCGCAGGACGTGCTCAAGCAGGTCGCCGACCTGCACGGGGCGCACACCGTGCAGACCCTCGTCCTGCCGACGTGCGTCTTCATCCGCGTCCAGACCGCCTCCGGCGTCGTCACGGACTTCACCGACGCAGCGGGCAGCGGGCTCGACCTGGACCAGATCGGCGCTCTCTACGCCGTGATCCGCAAGCTGCGGAACCAGACGATCGACCTCGCCGACGCGCGCGCCGAGCTCCGAGCGATCCGGCGTCGGCCGCCCAGGTTCGGTGCCGTGCTCACGGTCGTCGGGCACGCGATCCTGACGCTGGGCTTCGGCCTGATCCTGAACCCGACCCTGGACCTGCTGCCCGTCTTCCTGGTCCTGGGGCTCGGCGTCGGGCTCCTGCGGTGGCTCGCCGCGCGCTGGCCCACGCTCAGCACGGCCCTGCCCGTCGTCGCGTCCTTCCTCGTGACGGTCCTGGCGATCCAGGTGGTGCACCCCTGGCTCGGCGACAGCCCGCTGCAGGTCCTCGTCCCGCCGCTCATCAGCTTCCTGCCCGGCTCCGTCCTGACCGTCGCCGCGATCGAGCTCACGAGCAACCAGATCGTCTCGGGCGCGAGCCGGCTCCTGTACGGGATCGCCCAGCTGCTCCTGCTCGTGTTCGGCGTCGTCGCCGGTGCGGCGGTCGCGGGCGACCTGCTCGCCGGGCACGGCGGCGAACGGATGGGGTGGTGGGCCCCGTGGGTCGGCGTCGTGCTCGTGGGCGTCGGGCAGATGCTCTTCGCCTCGACCCCGCGCCGGAGCCTGCCCTGGGTGCTCGTGGTCCTGTTCGCGGCCTACGCGGCCCAGCTCGTGGGTTCGTACGTCGCCCCGGAGATCTCGGGCTTCTTCGGTGCTCTCGTGATCGTGCCGCTCGCGACGCTCGTCGAGCGCACGCGCACCGGCCCCCCGGCGATCATCACGACGCTCCCGGCCTTCTGGCTCCTGGTCCCGGGGGCGCTGAGCTTCCTGGGCCTCTCGGAGCTCGTGGCGGGGAACACGGGCTCGGTGTCGGACATCGCCAACGCCGTCGTCGCCGTCTTCGCGATCGCGTTGGGCATGCTCGTGGGTACGGCCCTGACTCGCGACGCGAGACGCGTCGGTCGTACCTTCTTCACCGAATAGGCCCGGACCCGGCACACCATCCCCAGCGGATCCTTGCTCCACACGGCCAGACCGCTCACAAACGTAGTTGAAGATGGAACGAGTTGGCAGGCACCGAGGACCGTCCTCGCATCCCATCTGCTGGCGCACGCGGCTCCCACGTCATCCGGACGCGCCGCGACTCAGGCCGCTGAGGCTCCAAGAACGACTCCCGTCACCGCGACGGCACCGTACGGCGTCGAGCTCCCGCTCGACCGCCGCAGTGCGCACGCGGTCCCGGCCTCGGCCCGACGAACGGAACATCGGAACACCGTGACAACTGCACTGCTCAGCTCTGCCGCGCCCACGGCGCGACGCCCGCTCCCGGGCACGGACGACCGTACGACCTCCCCCCTCGGCGCAGCCGACCAGCCGGGTCCCGGCACGAGAGGGGGCCGCTGATGGGGAAGCACTCCCAGCGGCGCTTCGCCGCGACCCTTCCCGGGCGCTCCCTGCGCCGACGGTCCCCCTTCGCGGTCGCGGCAGCCCTTGCCGCGGTCGCCGTGACCACCACGGCCGGCGCCGCCAGCCTCGTCACCACCCCCACCACCGCCCAGGTCGCCGCGGCGAGCACCACCGGCACGGCGGCCTCGACGGTCACCAGCGTCGCCGGGGCGAGCGCCTCGACCCCCGAGGAGCATGCCGCCCTCGAGGCGGCCAGCACCGAGCTCGTGCGCGCCGAGTACCTGGCGAGCGAGGGCACGTCCTCCCTGGCACCCGAGCAGCTGGCCCAGATCACCGCGACACGTGACCAGCTCCGGCAGCTCCTCAGCGCCGCGACGACGGCGCAGGACGCGGACGATGCCGGCACCGGGGCGGCGAGCGTGTCCGCCGACGCGGCGACCGACACGTCGCTCGACGCCGGTGGGCTGGACTCCGGGCCGACGCTCGAGGCCTCCGGGTCGGACGCCGCCCTCGACGGGCGCGACACGTTCCGTGCGAGCCGAGCGGGCACCGAGGGACGCGAGTCCCTCACCGCCGACGCCGGCACGACGACGCCCGAGGCCGCGACGGCCGACCCCGCGGTCGACGCGCCGACCGAGCCCGCTGCGACGCAGACCGACCCGGCGACCGTCGAGGCGGCCCCGTCCGGCCAGGCCCAGGTCGCCCCGACGATCGACGAGATCGGTGCCGCGACCGAGGCCCTGCGCACGCTCCTCGACTCGACGTCCGTGACGGTCTCGGTCGAGCCGGGACCGCCGTCGGCCGAGGAGATCGCCGCCCAGCAGGCCGCCGAGCGTGAGGCCCTGGCGGCCCAGCAGGCCGCCGAGCGTGCGGCCATGGCCTCTCAGCTCGCGGCGTGGGCCAACAGCACCGCCGGGTACTCGAACGGGAACATCCCCACCGACCTCCTGTGCTCGCCGAGCTTCGCGCCCGGGCATTTCGTGCGCTGCGACGGGGTCTACTACCTCGAGCAGCTCAACACGGCCTACCGGGCCGCGTTCGGCACGGACATCTCGGTGACGTCGTCCTACCGGTCGTACGCCTCGCAGGTCTCCGTCAAGGCGTCGAAGGGCAGCCTCGCAGCGCGCCCCGGCACCTCGAACCACGGCATGGGCCAGGCGCTCGACCTGGGCGGCGGCATCAACCAGTTCGGCACCGCCCAGTACAACTGGATGCGGGAGAACGCTCCGGCGTACGGCTGGGACAACCCGACCTGGGCGCGCCCGGGCGGGGCGAACCCCGAGGCCTGGCACTGGGAGTTCGGCACCACGTACTGACCTGCCGACCAGGACACCTGAATGCTGACACGGCCGCCGTCCCGCGAGGGACGGCGGCCGTCGTCGTACCCGGGAGCTCTCAGCCCCTCTCAGCCCCAGGTGGCGGCGATGAGCAGCATCGTCACGAGGAACCCGGTCGCGAGGTTGAGCCACAGGAAGCGGCGCCAGCCCGCGTTCGCCCGTTCGCAGTCCTCGTCGCACACCGACCAGAACGAGGCGACGTTGGCGAGGTACGGGAGCGGGAGCAGGGCCGCGAGCCATCCCGGCCAGGGGAGCACGGCGAGCAGCACCGCGGCGACGAGGTAGGCGGCGGCCGCGACGACGACGGTCCGGTGCGCCCCGATCACGGTCGCGACCGAGCCGATCCCCCCCTCCCGGTCGGCCCGCACGTCCTGGACCGCGCCGAACGCGTGCGACGCCGCTCCCCACAGCACGAACGCCACCAGCACGGGCCACACGGTCCGCGCACCGAGGTCGGCCCCGACGAGCACGAGCGCGTAGAGCAGCGGCCCCACGAAGTGCAGGGCGGACGTGAACGAGTCGACGAAGGGCCGCTCCTTGAAGCGCAGCACGGGCGCCGAGTACGCCACGACGAGGAAGACCACGACGGCGAGCGTCAGGTTCGCGGCCCCGTCGCCCTGGAGCAGCAGCCACGCGAGGAACGGGACGTTCGTCACGGCGCACGCCCACAGGATGCGCCGATGGGTCGCGCGCGCCGTCGCGGGGTCCGCGAGCGCGCCCTCGATCCCGCCCTTGCGCGGGTTCCGCAGGTCCGACGCGTAGTCGAACACGTCGTTGATCCCGTACATGAGCAAGTTGTAGGGGATCAGGAAGTAGAGCGTCCCGACGACGAGCGCGGCGTCGACGCGACCTCCCGTCGCGACGAGGTAGCCGGCCGCGAACGGGTAGGCGGTGTTGATCCAGGAGAAGGGCCGGGAGGCCGCAGCGATCTCCCGGAGCGCGACGAGCGGCCCGGGCGCGGCCCCGGGCTCGACCGCGACCCCGGTCACGACTGACCTCCCGCGTGCCGACGTCGTCGGCCGTCCCCGACCCAGGTCCACACCGCAGGCAGCAGCATGACCGCGGCGAGCGGGTAGGCGAAGTCCTCGAGCGGCGCGCCGACGAGGTAGATCCCGAGGATCTTGTCCGGGGCGTAGGTGTAGAGCCCGACCGCGATCATGATCGTGTCGAACACCAGCGTCAGCACCACCATGACCGCGGCCGTCCACAGGAGCGGCCCGGCCCGGTGGCGTCGGAGCGTCCATCCCGTGACGAGCGCGACGAGCGCCAGGACCACGAGGTTCAGGACGATGTTGGTCATGCGCCGGCTCCCGTCGTCGGACCGTCGGAGGCCCCGGCGGGCATGTCGGCGGGCACCTCGTCCGCCCTCGCAGCACCACCGTTCGTCCGCCGGGACGCACGGCCTCGCACGCGCAGGTCGAGGAACCGCCAGACGAGCAGGGTGTTGTAGCAGAGCAGCGTGAGGAAGACGGCCTCCTCGACGGGCAGCTCGGGGGCGAGCTGGAGCCCGGTCATGTGCGGGGAGTCGCCGCGCGCGAAGATCCCCAGCGCGAGCCCGGCGACGTCCCACGCGAGGAAGAACAGCACGCCGACCACGAGCGTGATCGCGGTCCGGGCCGGGTCGGCCCAGAACGCGAGGCGGAACCGGCGGTCGAGCACGGCGAGCCCGCCGAGCGAGACGAGGAGCGCCCCGAGGTACGCGAACCCGATCACGAGACGCCACCCCGCAGGCGCTCGGGGCGACGGCTCGCGGCGAGGAAGCCTGGGCGCAGCGGCGTCGGGAGGGGCCGGGACGAGGTCTCGCCGAGGAGCCGCTTGGCGACGAGCTCGGCGCTGATGAGGCACATCGGGAGCCCGACGCCGGGGGCCGTGCCTGCTCCCGCGTAGTAGAGGTTGGCGACCTTGCGCGACGCACCCGGGGGGCGGAACATCGCGCTCTGCGCGAGCGTGTGCTCCATCCCCAGGGCCGTCCCGCGCCAGGACGAGAACTCGGTCGCGAAGTGGGCGGGCCCCAGGACCCGCCGGGTCACGACGCGCCCGCGCAGGTCGTCGATCCCGGCCCAGGCGCCGACCTGGTCGAGGTAGCCGTCGGCGAGCCGTTCGAGGTCGGCCTGCGACGCCGCGGACCCGCCGAGCGCGGGGTCCGCGGGGAAGGGCACGAGGACGAACAGGTTCTCGTGGCCGGGCGGGGCCGCGGGTCGGTCGATGGTCTCGTCGTCGGTCGCCGACGTCCGTGAGACGTAGAGCGAGGCGGGGGTCGGGACCCGCAACGAGTCCACAGGGCTGTTGGCCGCGTCCCCCAGGACGTCCGAGAAGTTGCCCTGCCAGTCCTCGGTGAAGAAGAGCGAGTGGTGGGCGAGCTCGGGCAGCTCGCCCCGCACGCCGGCGAGGACCAGCAGCGCCGAGATCCCCGGGCCCCGGTGGTCCCACGCGGGCGCGGGCAGGTCGGCGTAGGCCGGGGGAAGCAGCGCGGTCTGCGTGTGGTGCAGGTCCGCACCGGACACGACGACGTCCGCGGGCACGACCTCGCCCGTGCTCAGCCGCACCCCGGTCGCGACGCCTCGCGCGCGCCGGCGGGACCGGCCGGTCCGTCCGCGTGGCGACGTTCCGCCGTCGGGCACGGCCGCGGCCGGTGCGACCTCGATCCCGACGACGTCGCTCGACGTGCGGATCGTCACGCCCTCCGAGCGGGCGAGCTTCTCCATCGCCTGGACGATCGTGTACATCCCGCCACGCGGAAAACGTACGCCCTCGACGAGGTCCAGGTGGCTCATGAGCGAGTACAGCGCGGGCACCCGGTAGGGCGACGAGCCGAGGAAGACCGCGTGGTAGCCCAGGACCTGGCGCAGGCGCGGGTCGTGCACCCGGCGCTCGACGCGGTCCGCGAGCGAGCGCCCCAGCAGGGCCGCGAGGCGCGGGAGGCGTCGAAGGACGTCGCGCCCGATCGCCCGGTCAGGGCGCTCGAAGGTCGTGTAGAGGAAGTGGTCGAGGGCGAGGCGGTAGGCCTCGCTCGACTCCTCGGCGTAGGCCCGCATGCGCTCACCGTCGCCGGGCGAGAGCGCGTCGAAGCGCGCCCAGTTGGCCTCCGGGTCCCGGGAGACGTCGAGGACGGTGCGGGCCGGGGGGAGGTTCGTGGCGCCGTCGGGCTGCTCGGAGGACCGGGCCCGCTCGAAGAAGACGCGGTACGACGGGTCGAGCGGGACCAGGTCGAGATGGTCCTGGGCGCGCTCTCCCAGCAGCGCGAACCAGTGCTCGAAGACCTCGGGCATGAAGTACCAGGAGGGTCCCGTGTCGAAGCGGAACCCGTCGAGATCGAGCGTTCCTGCGCGACCACCGACCCGCTCGTGGCGTTCGAGCAGCGTGACCCGTGCGCCGCCCCGGGCCAGGAGCGCAGCCGTCGCGAGGCCGCCGACGCCACCGCCCACGACCACGACGTGCGGCATGTCGGGCGGGGCGTCGTTCACAGGGCTCCTCGGGGATCGGCGAAACGGGCGGAGCGCGGGGACGTGACGGGCACGTCGCGCCGCAGCGACTCGCGCGCCGCGGCACGGGCGGCGACGACGAGCTTGACCGGGTCCGGGACGCGCACACGTGCCCGGAGCAGCTTCTCGGGGGCTGTCGAGGCGAGCCGACCGAGCAGGGAGTCGTAGAGCGCGAGCGTCGCGGCGACCGCCATCCGGGCCCGCCGCGGGAGCGAGGGGAGCGCGGCACGCGCGGCGTCGAGGTCGCTGCCGATCTCGGCGAGGATCGCGTCGACGTCCTCCTGCGTGAGGTCGGCGGGCGTGATCCCGGGGAAGTAGCTGCGCCCCAGCTCCTCGTGGTCGGTGCGCAGGTCGCGCAGGAAGTTGATCTTCTGGAACGCGGCTCCCAGCCCCTGGGCACCGCGCAGCACGGCCGCGTCGGCGCGGACGACGGGCTCACCGGGACGTCGGCCCGCGTTGAGGAACACCGCGAGGCACATGAGCCCCACGACCTCGGCCGAGCCGTGGACGTACTGCTCGTAGCTCGCCTTGTCGTGCACCTGGACCGTGAGGTCCATGCGCATCGACGCGAAGAAGGGGTCGATCTCCGCGTGCCCGATCCCCGTGCGCCGGGCCGTACGGGCGAACGAGTGGACGACGAGGTTGGTCGAGTACCCGCTCGCGAGCGCGCGGGCGGTCTCCTCCTCGAGTCCCGTGAGGAGCGCCTCGGCCCCCTCGCCGCGGCGGGTGTCGACGACCTCGTCGGCCACGCGGACCAGGCCGTACACCGCGTCGATGTCGCGCCGCGCCACGCTCCCCAGGAGCCGGGACCCGAGGCCGAAGGACGTCGAGTACCCGGTCAGGACCGCCCTGCTCGCGCGGGCGGCGGTGCGGTCGTACAGCATCTGCGACACGTGGACCTCCCCCTTCATGGTCTCGGACGCTCGGCCTGCTGGCATCCCAGGCGTTCCGGGCATGGCACACCCCTTCATCCTCAGCGTGCTGAGTAATTTCGCTCAGCATACTGAGGATCTGACGTGATGTCAGTGCCGGACACACGGAAGGGCCCCCTCGCACGAGTGCGAGAGAGCCCTTCGGTCACCTCCGAGGCTCAGACGTCGATGCGACGAGGCCCCGCCTGCCAAGCCTCCCAGGCCGAGGAGATGATCTCCTCGAGCCCCTGCGAACCGCTCCACCCGAGCACCTTGTTGATGCGCTCGGGCGAGGCGACGAGCTGCGGCGGGTCGCCCGCGCGACGCGGGAAGATCTCCGCGGTCACGTCGAGACCCGACACCCTCCCGATCTCGTCGATGACCTCGCGGACCGAGGAGCCCGTCCCCGTCCCGACGTTGAAGACGTCGTACGCACGCTCGTCCTCGTCGAGGTAGCCGAGCGCCGCGAGGTGCGCCTCGGCCAGGTCCAGGACATGGATGTAGTCGCGGATGCAGGTGCCGTCCGGCGTCGGGTAGTCGTCACCGAAGATCTTGGGCTGCTCGCCACGCTCCAGACGGTCGAGGACCATGGGGACGAGGTTGAGGATCGCCGGGTCGCCCAGGTCGGCCCAACCGGCACCGGCGACGTTGAAGTAGCGCAGCGCCACGAACCGCAGGCCCCAGGAGCGGCCGGCCGCCCGTCCCAGCCACTCGCCGACGAGCTTGGTCTCGCCGTAGGGATTGATCGGCTCGGCGTGCAGCTTCTCCTCGACCAGGGAGACCGACGGCATCCCGTACGTCGCCGCCGACGACGAGAAGACCAGCCGGTCGACACCCGCCGCCTCCATCGCCGTCACGAGGTTCGTGAAGCCACCGACGTTCTGCTGGTAGTACCAGGCCGGCTTCTCGACCGACTCGCCGACCTGCTTGCGGGCCGCGAAGTGCACCACCGCGGTGACCTCGTGCTCCACGAGGGTCGTGGTCAGCACCTCGACCGCCTCGGCGCTCGACACGTCGAGACGAACGAGCGGCGCTCCCCCGACCCGCCCTTCCTGACCGGTGCTCAGGTCGTCGACGACGACGACCTTCTCGCCCCTCTCCTGCAGCAGCCGCACCACGTGCGCCCCGATGTACCCCGCCCCGCCCGTCACCAGAATCGTCATGGGACGAGCGTAGTTCGGCGCGGGAGCCGTTCTCGACGTCGACGGCCCCGCGAGACGCCCGGCGATCAGTGGTGGACCGACTCCTCGGTCTCCTGCATCGACGGCGGCTCGATCTGGAACGTGCAGTGGTCGACGTCGAAGTGCCCGCCCAGGCACTCCTTGAGGCGCTGCAGCACCTCGGTCCCGCCACCGCACGCGAGGAGGTCCTCCTGCACGACGACGTGTGCCGACATGACGGGGACTCCCGAGGTGATGGTCCAGGCGTGCAGGTCGTGGACGCCCACGACACCGGGGATGCCTTCCATGTGCGTGCGGACCTTCTCGAGGTCCACGCCGGCCGGGGTCGACTCGAGGAGCACGGCCGCGACCTCCCGCAGGAGCATGAACGCACGCGGCAGGATCATGAGGCCGATCGCCACCGACGCGAGACCGTCGGCCCCCGGGAACCCGACCGCGACGAAGAAGCCGGCGACGATCACCGCGACCGACCCGAGCAGGTCGCCCAGCACCTCGAGATAGGCGCCCCGGACGTTGAGGCTCTCGGCCTGACCGGCGGACAGCAGGCGCAGCCCGACCGCGTTCGCGACGAGACCGACGACCGCCACCCCGATCATGAGCCCTGCCTGGATCTCCGGGTCCGGCGACCGGAACCGCGAGACGCCCTCCACGATCGCCAGCACGGCGACCGTGCCGAGGATCAGCGCGTTCGTCAGCGCCGCGAGGATCTCCGCACGCTGCCACCCGAAGGTCCGCGTCGGGGAGGCAGGGCGCGTCGCGAGCCAGCTCGCGAAGAGCGCGATCCCGATCCCGGTCGCGTCGGTGAGCATGTGCCCGGCGTCCGCGAGGAGGGCGAGCGACCCGGAGACCAGCGCGCCCACGACCTCGAGCGCCATGACACCGAGCGTGATGCACAGGACGATCACGAGCCGACGGCGGTGCGCACCCGTCGCGGTCGACGCGCCGTGCGAGTGGGAGTGGGAGTGGGAGTGGCCGCTCACGGCGCGCCCTTCGTCGCGTCGACGATCCGCTCGGCGTCGGCCAGGATGTGCGCGACCTCGGGGCGCGCGAGGCGGTACCAGGACGAACGTCCCTCACGGCGCGTCGCGACCAGGCCCGCCTCACGGAGCGTCGCCAGGTGGGCCGACACCGTGGACTGGGCGAGCCCCAGCTCGCGGGTCAGGTCGACCACACGGTGCTCCGCGACCGCGAGGAGGTGCACCACCGAGAGCCGGTGCGGCTCGGCGAGGGCGTGCAGGAGGCGCGCGACCGCGGTGTGGTCGTGCCCGACGACGGGCGGTGTGCACGGTTGCTGCGGATGTTCGGCCGCCGCCTGCTCGGCGGGAGCCTCGGTCACGGGTCGGCGCGACCGCAGGTGCGTGCGGGCGCTCGTCTCCCTTTTCATCGTCATGTGGCGATGTTATCGCCTGTCGACGATGAATGCTAGGCCCACCCGAGCTCGTGCAGCCGGTCGTCGTCGATCCCGAAGTGGTGCGCGATCTCGTGGACCACCGTGACGACGACCTCCTCGACCACCTCCTCACGCGTCTCGCAGATCGCGAGAGTGGGGTTGCGGTAGATCGTGATCCGGTCCGGGAGGGCGCCCGCGGCCCACATGAGGTCGCGCTCGGTCAGCGGGACCCCCTCGTACAGCCCCAGCAGCTCGGGGTCGTCGGCGGGCGCGTCGTCCTCGACCAGGACGACCACGTTGTCCATCTGCTCCGCCAGCTCCTCCGGGATCTCGTCCAGCGCATCGCGCACCGCGTCCTCGAAGTCCTCGCGCGTCATCTCCACCACGAGACCATCCTCCCTTGCCACAGCCGGGCCCCGCCTCGCATCGACCGCCTCGCCGGGACCCCGCGCACGGCTCCGAGCACCGTTTTGCACGGCGACCCCGCTTCCCCGTATGCTGACGGAGGTCTCTCGGCGACTCGTGCCCCGCAGGCGGTGCGGGTTGTCCAGGAAACTAGGCCCCCATCGTTTAGCGGCCTAGGACGCCGCCCTTTCACGGCGGTAGCACGGGTTCGAATCCCGTTGGGGGTACTCGGAAGGATCCGATTAACGGATTCGCCCGGCAGTGAGATACGATTCTCGAGGTTCGAACGGCGCAGGCCGGGAGAAACTCACGCAAGGCCCTGTAGCGCAGTTGGTTAGCGCGCCGCCCTGTCACGGCGGAGGTCGCGGGTTCAAGTCCCGTCAGGGTCGCTCGACAGCGACTGCCCGGTCATCACGACCGGGCTTTCGTGTCAAGGCTCTGTAGCTCAGTTGGTAGAGCGTTCGACTGAAAATCGAAAGGTCACCGGATCGACGCCGGTCGGAGCCACTTCCACGAAGCCCCGTCTCGTTTCACACGAGACGGGGC
>NZ_JBHUAD010000050.1:0-21660 GCF_042789955.1 Oerskovia sp. NPDC056781 | reverse complement strand
CCCGTGGGTCGTGCGACCGGCCTCTCGCCGATCTGGTGCGTCGGCGGTCAGCGCGCGCGGCGCTCGAGCCGGTCGACGTCGAGCAGGACGACCGCCCGGCCCTCGCGGCGGACCCACCCGCGCGTGGCGAAGTCGGCGAGGGCCTTGTTGACCGTCTCGCGCGACGCGCCGACGAGCTGGGCGAGCTCCTCCTGCGTGAGGTCGTGCGCGACGCGCACGCCCTCGTCGGTCTCCTCGCCGAAGCGGGTCGACAGGTCGAGGAGCGCCTTGGCGACACGGCCGGGCACGTCGGAGAACACCAGGTCGGCGAGCGTCTCGTTGGTGCGGCGCAGACGGCGGGCCAGCGCGTTGAGCAGGTGCTTCGCGACGCTGGGGTGCTTCTCGATCCACTCGATGAGCTGCTCGTGGCGGAGCTCGTAGAGCAGCGCGTCGGACACCGAGCTGGCCGTGGCGGTGCGTGGGCCCGGGTCGAAGAGCGAGAGCTCACCGAACATCTCGCCCGGTCCGAGGATGGACAGGAGGTTCTCCCGACCGTCGTTCGAGCGGCGGCCGAGCTTGATCTTGCCCTGTGCGATCACGTACAGCCGGTCGCCGGGCTCACCCTCGCGGAAGAGCACGTCTCCACGGGTGAGCTCGATCTGCTGCATCGAGTCGAACAGCGTCCGGGTCTCTTCGCGGTCCATGGTGGCGAAGAGGGGGGCCGAGAGCACTACGTCGTCGTCCACGCGATGTCCTTCGAGTGTTGAGCGGACTTTCCCGGCATGAGCCCGTCTGCATCGGCGGAGTTCGAGCGAACCGGTACTCGTGATTCCTCCCACAAGTCTGCCTCATGCGCGCAACTCGGATCGCCACCGACCCGGTGAGACCTGCGCGGAAGGCGTGGGGGAGGTGTGTGGGTGGGGCCGAGTAGGCTGCCGGACGTGACCACTTCGGGCGGTACCTCGAGTCCTGCACCAGCCCCGCACGTCGAGTCACGGCTCGCCCTGGTGCGGCGTGCACGGCGCACCAACCGTGAGCTGGCGCTGACCTACCCGGACGCGCACTGCGAGCTGGACTTCACCACGCCTCTCGAGCTGCTGATCGCCACCGTCCTGTCGGCGCAGACCACGGACAAGCGCGTCAACCTCACCACCCCGGAGCTCTTCGCCCGCTATCCGGACGCCGCTGCCTACGCCGCCGCTGACCGGGAGGACCTCGAGGACATCCTGCGGCCCACGGGCTTCTTCCGGGCCAAGGCGCAGTCGGTCATCGGGATCGGGCAGGCGCTCGTCGAGCGCTACGACGGTCAGGTCCCCCGCAGGCTCGACGACCTGGTGACGCTGCCCGGCGTCGGGCGCAAGACCGCCAACGTCGTCCTGGGCAACGCGTTCGGCATCCCGGGCCTGACGGTCGACACCCACTTCGGGCGCCTCGTGCGTCGGCTGGGTTGGACCACGGAGGAGGACCCCGTCAAGGTCGAGACGGAGGTCGGCGAGCTCATCGAGAAGCGCGAGTGGACCATGCTCTCGCACCGGCTGATCTTCCACGGCCGCAGGGTCTGCTTCGCGCGCAAGCCCGCGTGCGGGGCGTGCACCATCGCGCAGCTGTGCCCGTCGTTCGGGGTCGGCGAGACCGACCCGGCGGTCGCGGCGGGCATGGTCAAGACGGACTGAGCCCCTCGTTCGCGGACGGCCTGCCTCCCGCAGGGCCGCGCCACGAACCCACTCAGCCCTGCGTGCTGGGCAGCCAGTCCAGCAGGAGGCGGGTGACGTCGTCGGGCGCCTCCTCCGGGAGGAAGTGCCCGACCCCGTCGAGGACCTCGAAGCGCAACGAGCGCGAGACGGCGGCCGCGTCCGCGTCGGTGAGCTCACGGCGCAGGAAGCCGTCGGCCCCGCCGTGGACCTGGAGCGTCGGGATGGCGATCGGGCGGCGCAGCGCGCTGCGGAAGCGGCGCCCGTCGGGCCGTGGTGCCGAGCGCACCGACCAGCGGATGGCCTCCATCGCGGAGTGCGCCGCGAACGGGATGCGCATGACGGTGCGGTACGTGTCCACCGCCTCGGTGGCGAACGGGGTCGCGGACCCGTCCGCCAGGACCCGTCCGACCAGGTCGTCCTGCGTGAGGGCCCGCTCGGGGAACGTCGGGAGCTGCGCGAACGCGAGGTGGCGCTGGGCGAGCGGCGTCAGGAGCCTGCGACCCGAGGTGTGGACGTGCGAGGGGTGCGGCGCGGCGAACGCCGCGACGCCCGCGGTCACCGCGGGCTGGAGCGCGGCCATGGCCCAGGCGAGCCCGCCGCCGGTCCCGTGCCCGACGACGACGGCGCGGTCGGCGCCCAGCGAGCGGACCACGCCCGCGACGTCGCGCGTACGGGTCGGGGCGTCGTAGCCGATCGGAGGCTTGTCCGACGCACCGGTGCCGCGCAGGTCCATCGCGGCGACGCGGTAGCCGGCCTCGGCGAGCGCCTCGAGCTGGTGCCTCCACGCCCACCAGAACTGCGGGTACGAGTGCAGGAGGAGCACGAGGGGAGCGCTCGAACCGCCCCCGCGGGACTCGGGGCCGGCCACCGCGAGGTGGAAGCGGGCGCCGTTGGCCGGCACGAACTCGTGCCGCCAGGGGCCGTCGACGAGGGCTGCGGAGAAGTCGCTCGAGTCGGTCGTCACCCGGACGAACCTACCTGCTCGCTCGAGGCCGTGGGTTCGGTCGCCTCGGTTCCCGGCGCGTCGCTCGTGCTCCCGTCGGCCGCCGCGGACGCGCGTCGGTCCTTGGGCGGGTCGAACCGGTAGCCGACGTTGCGCACTGTCCCGATGAGCTGCTCGTGCTCGGGACCGAGCTTGGCGCGCAGGCGACGCACGTGGACGTCGACCGTCCGGGTGCCCCCGTAGTAGTCGTATCCCCAGACCTCCTGCAGGAGCTGGGCGCGCGTGAACACGCGACCCGGGTGCTGCACCAGGTACTTGAGGAGCTCGAACTCCTTGTAGGTCAGGTCGAGCGGGCGTCCGCGCAGGCGGGCCGTGTACCCGCCCGCGTCGATCGCGAGCTCGCCCGCCGAGATCTCCTGCGGGGCGTCCTCGGCGCGGCCGTGCGACGAGCGCTCGATCACGAGCCTCAACCGGGCCTCGACCTCGGCCGGGCCCGCGTGCTCCAGGAGCAGGTCGTCGGCCCCCCACTCGGCGGTGACCACGGTCAGGCCGCCCTCGGTCAGGACGAGCACGAGAGGGACCGTCAGACCGGTCGCGTGGAGCAGGCGGCAGGTGGTGCGGGCGGCCGCGAGGTCGCGGCGCGCGTCGAGCAGCACGACGTCCGAGTCCGGAGCGTCGACGAGTGCCGACGGCTCCATGGGCAGCACCCGCAAGCGGTGCGACAGCAGTCCCAGCGCAGGCAGGATGTCGACGGACCCACCTGTCGCCGGTGTCAGGATCAACAGCTCTGCCACCGACGCACCTCCTCCCAGTGACCCCCGAGGAGGCCGGAATCATTACCGTAGCGCGTGGAACAGGGGTCGACGGGGTGACCAAGGCCTTTGCGCTGTTACAACCTTGTTTCGTGTTCCCGTGCGGCGTCATCTGGGAGACTCATGTTCGTGCTCAGCCTCCTCGGACCCGGTACCGCCCCCGCCTCCTCGCCGCTCGCGTCGTCGGGGGAGTGTGCCTAGTGGGTCTCTCCTCGCGCGCCGTGGCCACGTCCGTGGTGGCCGCGGCGGTCGCCGCCGCTGCGTTCTTCGGGCTCCTGCCCCTGACGATCGCGGCCGCCGTGCTCGTCGTGCTGGTCGCGGCCGGGTGGCCCGCGCTGCTGGGTCAGCCCGCCCCGGGCGGTTCCGGCCTGGTGATCGGCCTGACCGGGGTCGGTGCGGTCGCCGTCGTGGCCGCGACCGACGGCGAGCCCGCGCTGCGCAACCTGCCGCTCGTCCTCGCGATGGGCATCGTGCTGGCGTTCGTCGCCGAGATGCTGCGCCGGGACGGCCGCCCGAGGCTCGTCGAGTCGCTCCTGGGCACGGTGAGCGGACTGGTCGTCGCGGTCTCGGCCGCGGGCTGGATCGCGACCGACCGCACCGACGCCGGGGCGGAGCTCGTCGTGACGTGCGCGGCGACGCTCGCCGTCGCGTCCGCGATCTCCGCGCTGCCGCTCGCCGGGTGGTGGAGCTCGGTCGTGACGGTCGCGGCCGCCGCGGCGGCCGGGGGCGGCCTCGGGTACGTGCTGCCCGAGGTCGCGATCAGCAACGGGCTGTGGACGGGCGTCGTCTCGGGGATGCTGGTCGCGGGGCTGCGCGCCCTGTTCGACCAGCTGCCGGCCCTCGAGCGCAGGCAGGCGGCCGTTGCTGCGATAGTGCTGCCCGTGACCGTCGGGGGGATCCTGGTCTTCGTGGTCGGCCGCGTGCTCGTGGGCTGACCTGCCCGCCGCACGGCGGCCGCCGTGCCGCTGTCCGAGAGAGAGGTCGACGCCATGGTCTGGCGCATCGTGGTCCTGGTCGTGGTGCTCGCCGCGAGCGTGCTGCTCGGGCTCTGGTGGCAGCGCCGTCAGGGAGTGGTCCGCGCGGCCCGGCCCGCGGCCGACGACGGCGCGGTCGACTGGGCGGCCCTCGGCATCGTCCTGGGGGAGCACCGGACGTTCGTGCAGTTCTCGAGCGAGTTCTGCTCACCCTGCCGGCACACGGCCCGCGTGCTCGACGAGGTCGTCGCGGTGCGCACCGACGTGACACATCGCGAGATGGACGTCGACGAGCACCACGACCTCGTGCGAACCTTCGGCATACTGCGCACTCCGACGGTGCTCGTCCTCGACCCGTCCGGTCGAGAGGTCGCTCGGATGAGCGGCAGCGTGAACCGGGCCCAGGCGGTCGAGGCGCTCGACGTGCCCGCCGGGTCCGTCGTCTGACACCGCTCGCCCACCGGGGCGGGCCGACCGAGGAGCCGCCATGCCGCACGACCCGCACCCTTCTCCGAGCGTGGCCCGGGGCATCGACCCGCGTGGCCCTCGCGTCGGGGCCGGGATCACCGCTCTGCTGCTCGCCGTGACCCTGCTCCTGGGCACGTCCCAGGCTGCGCTGTGGTTGCTGACGTTCATCGCGCTGAGCTTCCTGCTCGGGGCGCTGCGCGGCGCGCAGGGCACGTGGCAGGGCTGGGTCTTCAAGACGCTCGTCCAGCCCAGGCTCGGCCCGACGGCGGAGCGAGAGGACCCGCGTCCGCCCCGGTTCGCGCAGGGCGTCGGGTTCGTCATCACCGGGGTCGGCGTGATCCTGGGCTTCACGGTGTCGCTCGTGGCCGTGCCGGTCGCAGCGGCGCTCGCCCTGGTGGCGGCCGTCCTCAACGCGGCGTTCGGGCTGTGCCTGGGCTGCGAGATGTACCTGCTGATCCGGCGGTTCGCACCCGCCCGCTGAGGTCCCGCGCCGACGGCGAGGGCCCCGCGGAGGCCGCGGCCTGGGAGGCGTAGGGTCGTGCGGTGCCTGCGCAGAACGACTCCTCGACCACCGTCCCGCCCCGGATCAAGCGGCTGCGTGCCGGGGTCCGTGCCCCGGGCGACGCCGAGGGGATCGGCGCGGAGGACCGTCGCCACGACGAGCGGTTCGAGGGCGGCGACCTGTCCCACGCGGACCTGTCCGACGTCACGTTCGAGCGGTGCGACCTCGTCGGGCTCTCGCTGCACCAGGCGGACCTGCGGGCCGTGACGTTCAGCGAGTCCCGGCTCGAACGGATCGACGCTCCCGTCCTGAGCGCCCCGCGATCCGTGTGGCACGACGTCGTCGTGGCCGGGTCGAGGATCGGGTCCGCCGAGCTCTACGAGTCGGGGTGGCGGTCGGTCGAGCTGGTCGACTGCAAGCTCGGGTACGTCAACCTCCGGGGGGCGACGATCCGCGACCTGCGGCTCACGCGGTGCACCGTGGACGAGCTCGACCTGACGAGCGCCCAGGCCATGCGCGTCGCGTTCGAGGACACCTCGGTCGACCACCTCGTCCTGGCGAGCGCCCGGCTGGCGCACACCGACCTGCGCGGGGCGACGCTGCGCCGGATCACGAGCATCGAGAGGCTCGCCGGGGCCACGCTCAGCCCGTCCCAGCTCGTCGAGATGGCGCCGCTGTTCGCGGCGGAGCTCGGCATCCGCGTCGAGGACTGAGCGAGGTCGGGCGCCCGGAGCCCGCCACGCCATCGCGAGCCACGCCACGCCTCGGTGCAGCGCGCGGCGAGGCGCCCGCGCGGGGCGAGCGCCGTCGTCGGGCACAGGGGCACCCCGCTGCGAGGACCGCGGCGCGTCAGTAGACGAGGGCCTGGGCCCCCGGGCGCAGCGCCTCCTCGACGAACACCGACGCCCCCGCGATGCGTACGCCCGGCAGGAGGTCGGCCTCCGTGATGCCGCGGCGCACGGCGCACTGGGTGCACACCGTGACGGTCCCCGCGGACAGGATCACGTCCAGCAGGTCGGGCAGGGCCGTCGCGTGCTCGAGCTCGAGCTCGCTCGCACGCCCGGGGAGCCCGAACCATGCGGACTCCCCGGTCAGCCACACGCTGACCTCGACCCCGGCGGCCACCGCGGCGGCCGCGACCGTGAAGGCCTGGTTGGTCGCCTCGGGGCGTTCGAGGCCCGCAGTCGTCTTGACGACGAGCGAGCGGGAGGCGGCGGCCGGGGCGGCCGAGGACAGCGGCGGGACGGGCTGGGAGGTCACGTGCGCGAGCCTAGAGGCCGGACGGTAGGATCGGCGACATGTCCACGCATGCACTCGAGCTCATCTTCCTGGGACTGCTGATCGCCGCGACCGTGACCATCACGTGGTTCGCCGGGTTCGTCGTCTACAAGCTGTACAAGGGTCAGCGCTGACCTGAGCGTCGCTCCGGGCGTCCGCGCCCGGTGGGGCCACGGTCCCGCTCCCCTCGTCGTCGTCACCGGTCCGTTGGGACCGCCGGAGGTACCACCAGATGGCTTTCGCGTTCCCTGAGGGGCTCGCCCCCGAGGCCTACCCGCTCGCGTGGCTCGTGGGCTCCTGGCGTGGTGAGGGAGTCATCGCCTACCCCGGGATCCCCGAGACCCCGTTCGTCCAGGACGTCGTGTTCGATCACGACGGCGGCCCGTACCTGCGGTACGAGTCGACCCTCCGCGTGCTCGAGGCCGAGGTCCCGGAGACCGTGCCGGAGGCCTGGACCACTGACGACGCTGCCGAACCGCCCGCTCACCCGTCGGGCGACCAGACCGAGCCGAGCACCGAGGGACACCTCGCGCCCGGTCGCATCTGGTCCACCGAGACGGGCTACTGGCGCGTCTCTCCCGAGCGTCCCGAGGGGCTGCCCGAGGACAAGTCCGCGATCGAGGTCATGATCGCGGACCCCTCGGGCCGTATGACCCTGTACCTGGGGGTCGTCGGCAACGGTCGGGTGGACCTGTCGAGCGACGCCATGATGCGCACGGCCACCTCGGCCGAGGTCACGGCGTCGAACCGGCTCTACGGCAACGTCCAGGGCCAGCTCCTGTGGGTCTGGGAATTGGCGGCCTTCGGTCAACCGTTGCAGTCGTATGCGTCGGCGAAGCTGGACCGCCTCTAGCCCTCCGACGCATGAGGCACGGCCGACGCCACCGCGCGGCCGGACGGACGTGCGCCGCCCACCGGCGCCGAGGAGGTTGTTGCACCGTGACCGCTGGACCTGACGACGCCACCCAGACCGGGCACCCGGCCCGGACCGAGCCGGAGCTCCCGGTCCGGACGAGCCCGCTGCTCGCGCGCCCCGGCGCGGTCGCCGGCTCCGGCCCCGACGCGGGCGTGGCATGGCACTACGGCGACCCGACGGGCGAGCAGCGCGCGCTCGGGTCGGGCGGTGCGGTCGTCGACCTCTCGCACCACGGCGTCGTGCGGGTCAGCGGCCCCGACCGCCTGACGTGGCTCAACTCGATCACGTCGCAGAACCTCCTGGGCCTCGCGCCCCGCACCTCGACCGAGCTGCTCGTCCTGAGCCCGCAGGGGCACGTCGAGCACGCGGCAGGGGTCGTCGACGACGGCGAGTCCACGTGGCTCGTGACCGAGGGCTCGCACGCCCCGACCCTGGCCGCCTGGCTCGACCGGATGAAGTTCTCGCTGCGTGTCGAGATCACCGACATGAGCGACGAGATCGCCGTCCTGGGCGAGCCCCGCGACGCGGAGGGGGTGGAGGGCGAGCCCGTCACGTGGCGCGACCCCTGGCCGCGCACCGCGCCCGGAGGGACGCGCTACGGCCCCGCGGACGACGAGCACCCCGGTGCCCACCGCCCGTGGCGCCTGGTCCTGGTGCCCCGCGCCGAGCTGTCCGACGCCGTCGCGGCCCGGGAGGCCGCCGGGTGGCGGCTCGCCGGGACCTGGGCGAGCGAGGCGCTGCGCGTCGAGGCCTGGCGCCCGCGCCTCGCGACCGAGGTCGACCACCGCTCGATCCCGCACGAGCTCGACTGGCTGCGCACGGCGGTCCACCTGCACAAGGGCTGCTACCGCGGCCAGGAGACCATCGCGCGCGTGCACAACATGGGCCGTCCGCCGCGGCGCCTGGTGATGCTCCACCTCGACGGCTCGGGCCACCTGCTCCCCGTCGCCGGGGCCGAGGTGCGGCTGCCGGGCGGAACCCCGGGGCCGGACGGGGCGGCGGCACCGGGTCGTGCCGTGGGGGTCGTGACGTCGGTCGCCCGGCACCACGAGCTGGGCCCCGTGGCGCTCGCGGTCCTCAAGCGCAGCGCCCCCGAGGACGTCGAGCTCGTCGTCGACTGCGACGGTGGCGCGGTCGCCGCGGCCCAGGAGGTCGTGGTCCCCGGCGAGGGCGTGTCGGTCGACCGTCCCGCACCCCGCGGTCCGGTCGCACGAGGCATCACCCCCAAGGGCTCGGGCGCGCCCCAGAGCATGATCTAGAACAGAATCTGAGGACCGTGCCGGGACTCCGGCACGGTGGGACGCGGTGAGCAGGAGCACATGACGCAGGCGCGGGAGTCGGCCGGGGGAGCGACGACCCCGGAACCGGGGGCGGTCGAGACGGCCCGCAAGGCGTTCCGCCGGCTCGTGCTCCGCGCCCGGCTGCGGCAGGGTACCTCCCGGGTCCGGGTCGCGTTCTGGCCCGTCATCCAGGCCTCGCTCGCCGCGGGCGTCGCCTACGGGATCGCGCACTACCTGCTCGGGCACCCGTACCCGTTCTTCGCCCCGGTCTCGGTGTGGATCTGCCTCGGGTTCAGCCAGGACCGTCAGGTCCGCAAGGTCGGCGAGCTCGCGATCGGGGTCGCGGTGGGCGTGGGCCTGGGGGACCTGATCGTCCACTTCATCGGGTCGGGCTGGTGGCAGGTCGCGGTCGTCCTCGCGACGTCCGCCCTGGTCGCGCGCTTCATCGACCGCGGCGCTCTCCTCGCGACCCAGGCAGGCGTGCAGGCGATCGTCATCGTGGGTCTGCCCGCGACCCAGACGGGTGGTCCCGGGGGGCGCCTGGTCGACGCCCTGGTCGGTGGCGCGGTGGCGCTGCTCGTCGCGACGCTCACCCCCGGCGACCCACGCCGTCGGCCTCGGATCCTGGGGGACGAGGCGACGACCGAGCTCGCGGAGACCCTCGAGCTGCTGGCCCGTGGCTTCCGCTCGGGCGACGTCGACGACCTGGACGCCGCGCTCGTGCGCGGGCGGGCGTCCGAGCCCGCGCTCGAGGAGTGGCAGGCCACCGCGACGAGCGCCCAGGAGCTGTCCCGGGTGAGTCCCGTGGGGCGCAAGCACCGTAGCGAGCTGGGCGACATCGAGCGCAAGGCGGTCCTGGTGGACCGTGCCATGCGCAGCGTCCGCGTCCTGGCCCGGCGTGCCCGCCCGGTCGCGGGGACCGACCACGACCTCCTGCCCGTCGCGGCGATCGTCGACCGGTTCGCGGCCGGCACGCGCGTCCTGGCCGAGGCGATCGGCGCGGGCCGCGACCCGTCGACCGCGCGCGAGATCCTGGCCGACACGGCGGCCGCGGCCGACCCGCGGACCGTCGGTGCCGGGGACTGGCAGGTCCAGTCGCTCGTGATGCTGCTGCGCTCCCCGATCGTGGACACGCTCGAGGCCGCGGGGATGTCCCCCGGGGACGCTCGGGCCGCTCTGCACGAGCTCTGACCGGGGCGCTCGGCACGACGGTGGTACGTCGGGAGCGCGCCTGGCGGCGCAATGATCCTGCCGGGGCAGGCCAAGGCGTGCCGGGGCCCGCACCCGACAGATCCGCAGGACTGGCACGCGTGGAGGTCTACGCAATCCGGGCGCTGGCCGGTACCTTCAGGGGATGGAGGTTTCCGTCAGCGCCCTGCGGGCCGAGCTGAAGTCGTGGATCGAGCGGGCGCGTGACGGGGAGGACGTGGTGATCACCGAGCGCGGCATCCCGGTCGCCCGCCTGAGCGCGATCGACAGCGCGGACCTGATCTCGTCGCTGACCCGGGACGGCTTGCTGACGCCGGCCACCGAGGAGCGGCCCGTGCACACGCCGCCCGCTCGTCCGGCTGCCAAGCAGTCGGCGATGTCGGGCCTCGTGCGCCGCATCCGACGCTGAGCGGGCGCGCCCATGGCACTGGTCTACTTCGACGCGAGCGCGCTCGTGAAGCTGTGCGTCGCCGAGCCCGGCTCCGAGCTCGCGAGCGCCTTGTGGAACCGGGCGGACGTGGTCAGCACGAGCCGGCTGTCGGACACCGAGGTCCGCGCTGCGCTCGCCGCGGGCGAGCGAGCGGGGGTCCTCGACGCCGCCGAGCGTGCTCAGGCGATCGCCACCTGGGAGCGGCTGTGGCCCGCGCTGCACCTGGTCGAGGTCTCGCCCGAGGTCCTGGACCGGGCGAGCGCCCTCGCGGGGGGCAACGGGCACTCGCTGCGCGGCGCCGACGCCGTGCACCTGGCCTCGGCGCTGGTGCTGCGCCACGAGGACGCGATCTTCGCGGTGTGGGACGAGCGCGTCGCGAGCGCGGCGCGCGCGGAGGCGTTGCGGGTCCTGCCGTAGGCTCGTCTCGTGTTCGGAGCAGCCCAGACCCTCGTCTACCTCGTCCTCTTCCTCGCGGTGTTCGTCGCGCAGCTCGTCGCGCTCATCGACGCCGCGAGCCGCCCCAAGAACGCCTACACGGCCGAGGGGAAGCTGACCAAGAACCTCTGGCTGCTCATCCTCGGTGTCTGCGCCGCGCTGGGCTTCATCGCCCTCCCGCCCATGGGGGCGAGCGTCGGCTTCCTCAACATCTTCGCGGTGGCTCCCGCCGTGATCTACCTCGTCGACGTGCGTCCTCGCCTCAAGCCGTACGGCCGTGGGTCAGGCGGCTCCGGCGGCTCGGGTGGCAACCGCGGCGGCCGCCCGGGCGGGTGGTGACCCCCGTGCTGCGCTCCGCCGCCCCGCTCGCGGAGGTCGTCCGGGGCGACCTGGTCGAGTCCGTGCACCTGGGGCACCTGGTGACGCTCGACTCCTCGGGCGCCGCCGACCTCGTGGTGGGCGACCCGTCGACCGTGATCTGGCCCCGTTCGTCGGTCAAGCCGTTCCAGGCCGTCGCGATGCTCCGCAACGGGCTCACCCTGCCGCCGCGCCTGCTGGCCCTCGGTGCTGCGAGCCACAACGCGGAGGACTTCCACCTCGCGGGGGCACGCGAGATCCTCGCGGGCGTCGGGCTCGACGAGTCGGCGCTGCGCAACACGCCCGACATGCCGGTCTACCCGCCTGCGGCGTTCGCCTGGCAGGAGCAGGGCAACGGCCCGGCGTCGATCACCCAGAACTGCTCGGGCAAGCACGCGGCGATGCTCGCGACGTGCGTCGCGGCGGGCTGGGACACCGCGACGTACCTGGATCCCGCGCACCCGCTGCAGGTCGCGATCCGCGAGACGCTGCTCGAGCTCACGGGCGACGACGACGCTGACCTCCACGTGACGGTCGACGGCTGCGGTGCACCGCTCTTCTCGACCACGCTGCTCGGGATGGCACGGGCGTTCGGCCGGTTGGCGGCGGCACCGTCGGGTGCGCCAGGGTCTCCCGAGGCGCTGGTGGCGCGCGCGATGTCCTCGTTCCCCGAGATGGTCGGCGGGACGGGGCGCGACGCGACCGACGTCATGCGGGCCGTGCCGGGTCTCGTCGCCAAGGACGGCGCGGACGGCGTGTACGGCGCGGGCCTGCCGGACGGGCGTGCGCTCGCGTTCAAGGTCCTCGACGGCTCGCCGCGCCCGCGCGCCGCGGTGCTGGTCGCTGCTCTGGCGGCGCTGGGTGCGGGGGACGTCCCCGGGGCCGACGGCGCCGCGCTGGACCGCGTCGGCCGCACCCCGGTCCTGGGTGGGGGAGAGCCCGTCGGTGAGGTGCGGGCCACGTTCGGACCGGGCCACGCCGCATGAGGGCCGTCCTGCAGCGCGTGGCGCGCGCGAGCGTGAGCGTGGGCGGCGAGGTCGTGGGCAGCATCGACCGGCCGGGGCTGGTCGTGCTCGTGGGCGTGACGCACGACGACGGGCCCGCTCAGGTCGAGCTGGTGGCGCGCAAGGTCGCCGAGCTGCGGATCCTGCGCGACGAGCGGTCGGTGCTCGACGAGGGGGCGCCCGTGCTGGTCGTCAGCCAGTTCACGCTCTACGCGGACACGAAGAAGGGGCGCCGGCCGTCGTGGAACGGCGCGGCAAAGGGGGATGTGGCCGAGCCGCTCGTCGCCCAGGTGGTCGCCGCGCTGCGCGCGAAGGGCGTCGAGGTCGCGACCGGGGTGTTCGGTGCGGACATGCAGGTCGAGCTCGTCAACGACGGCCCGGTGACGATCCTCGTCGAGGCGTAGCGCCTCGACGAGATGCGGAAGGCTACCGTTCGTAACGTTTCGAGCGATTCGCCGCGTTGGTAAGGGAAATCCCTTATGTGACCGCTGTGAACCATGTGGAAGCCCCGTACATCTTTCGCGCGCCCCCCTGGCTAGGTTCGGAAGTGCCCAGCCGCTGGTTCCCGTTCCGGGGTCCCCGGTGCCTGGGGCTCCGGAACGGACCGGAGTCAGCAGCACGGAAGACGAAGAGGCCTCCCTTTGCACGCATCCCGCAACAACCCCTCGCTACCACGCCGCACCCGCCGCGCCGCCGGTGCCGTGGTGACCGCGACGACCCTCGCCCTGGTGGGCTCGGGCCTGGTCGCAGCAGGCACCGCGACGGCCGCGCCCGCAGCGCCCGCCGCGGTCAGCCCCAACGGTGACAACGACATCAACGGGTACCGCAACGTCGGCTACTTCATGTCGTGGGCTCCCGAGAACTACGGCTACACGGTCAAGGACTTCCAGGAGTCCGGCCAGGCCGACCAGATCACGCACGTCAACTACGCGTTCGCGAACATCCACCCGACCGACCTGACGTGCTTCATCTCCGACAAGGACGGGTCGCCCGCGCCCGGCGGCAACGACGGGGCCGGCGTCGCCGGTGCCGACTTCGTCGACGCGGTCAGCGCGGCGGACTCGATCGACGGGGTCGCGGACACGGCCGACCAGGCGCTCGCCGGGAACTTCAACCAGCTCCTCAAGCTCAAGGAGAAGAACCCCGACACCAAGGTGCTGGTGTCGATCGGTGGATGGACCTGGTCCAAGTTCTTCTCGAAGGCCGCCGCGACGCCCGAGTCCCGCGAGAAGTTCGTCTCCTCGTGCATCGACCTCTACCTCGAGGGCAACCTGCCGGAGATCGACGGCCGCGGAGGCGCGGGCGCAGCAGCCGGCCTCTTCGACGGAATCGACATCGACTGGGAGTGGCCGGGGGCACCGAGCTGGTCGCAGCACCCCGAGAACTTCGTCGACCCGGTGAACGACAAGGCGAACTTCACGGCGCTGCTCGCGGAGTTCCGCGAGCAGCTCGACGAGTACGGCGCCACGCAGGGCGAGGAGTACCTCCTGTCCTCGTACATCCCCGTGAACCCGACGGTCATCAACGCGGGCTGGGACGCGCCGAAGATCTTCGACTACCTCGACTACGGCAACATCCAGGGCTACGACCTGCACGGCGGCTGGTCGCCGAACCTGGCCGGACACCAGTCCAACCTGCACGACGACCCGACCTACACGGGCGAGATCTCGGTCGAGCAGGGGATCGACCTGTACCTCAGCCGCGGCGTCGACCCGCAGCAGATCACGCTGGGCATCCCGGCGTTCGGCCGTGGCTGGACCGGCGTCGTGGCCGGCGACTCGAACGGTGCGTGGCAGTCCGCCGCGGGCGTGGCCGAGGGCACGCACGAGCCCGGCTACAAGCAGTACTTCGAGCTGCGTGACCTGGGCACCGAGTACTTCGACGAGACGACCGGTTCGTCCTGGCGCTACGACGGCAACGAGTGGTGGACGGTCGACACCCCGCGCGCCGTCGAGTTCAAGGCGAAGTGGGTCGCGGAGAAGGGCCTGGGCGGCTCGATGTGGTGGGACCTCGCGGGTGACTACGAGGACGAGCTGGTCGGCACGGCCGCGGACGTCTACCGTGCGTCGCAGGCCGGTCCGGTCGACTCGGACGCTCCCGGTGGATGCTACGGCGACTGGACCAAGGCGGGCATCTACACTGCTGGCCAGGTGGCGTCCCACCAGGGCGTCAACTACCAGGCCAACTGGTGGGTCCACACCAACGCACCGGGCACCGAGACGCACTGGAGCCCGTGGCGCGTGGTCGGTTCCTGCGTCTGACCTGACGCGGTAGCGGCCTCGGCCCTGCGCAACCCGACGCCGTCGGGACCACGACCTGCCTGTCGTGGCCCCGGCGGCGTCCGCACGTGCCGGGGACGGGGGAGCGTGGCTCAGCGGAGCCAGCCGCGCCGCTTGATGTACACGAGCGGGATGACCGCGGCGACGAGCGTCACGAGCACGACCCACGGGAACCCGAGCTCCCACTCGAGCTCGGGCATGCGCGTGAAGTTCATGCCGTAGAACGACGTGATGAGCGTGGGCGGCAGGAACACCGCGGTGATGATCGTGAACACCTTGACGATCTGGTTCTGCTTGACGTCGAGCGAGGTCATGATGGCCTGCTGGAGGTAGCGGACCTTGTCGTGCTCGAAGCTCGCGTGCTCCTTGACGCCGTCGACGTCCGCGATGAGGGTCTCGACCAGGCTCGCGAGCACGGGGTCGGTGTCGGCGATCTCGCTGCGCAGGTGCCGGGCGGCGCGCGCGAGGGAGAGCTGGGACTCCTGGGTGCTGGAGACGATCTCCTCGGCACGGTTCATGCGCGAGATGGTGCCCTGCATGTCGGTCACGCCGATCTCACGCCCGCGCCGGTCGTAGCCGAGCGTGGCCTCCTCGATCTGGTCGGACATGTCCTCGAGCAGGTCGCTCGCGTGGTGGATGACGCGTTCGGCGGCCTCGTTGAGCGCGTACAGCAGCGCGTACATGACGCCGTACGAGGTCTGGGTCAGGCGCGGCGTGCGTCGCATGCGGGCGATGGCCTTGTCGAAGATCGGGTAGTGCCGGCTGGGCTGGAGGGTCACGACACGCGCGGGTGACAGCGCGAACATGAGCACCTCGCGCTCGATGCGCTCGCCGCGCCGGTAGGTCGCCACGACCGGCAGGTACACGTGGTCGTCGGTCTCCCAGACACGCCCGGACGCCGGGGAGAAGTCGACGCCGGCCTCGGCCGCACGCTCGAGAGCGGCCGGGTCCTCGGACGCGACCTGGAGCCAGCGGGCGCGCAGGGTCTGCGGGTCGAACCGTGGGGCCGTCCGGACAGGGTCGGACGGCCGCCGTGCAGCGGCGCGGGGCGCCTCGGCGAGGACGGGCGTCGTCCCGGTCACGGTGCCACCGCCGTCGCACCCGTGGGCAGCGAGATGCCCGACGGCGTCGCGCCGGTCGGCGCGGTCGTCGTCACCAGAGGCGCAGGAACCTGGGCGTCGTCGTGCCCGGCGGCCAGCAGGTGCGTCCCGAGCAGAGCCGTGCAGATGAACAGGTACAGGCCGATCGTGAACGTGATCGACTGGCGTTCCAGGTCGGGGCGGCGGGGAGCGGGCGCGGGGGTGGTGGCCCGGTTCGTTCGGAGTGGTGCGGAGCCCTTGCGAGTGGACGCGGGGCAGGGTGCACTGAGGTGTGTGCTCGTCGACATGGTGGTCCTTCCCGGCGCCGTGCTCTCGACGGTGCCGACCGGACGCCGGGCCGCCCTGCGTACGGGCAGGGGCAGGTCCTGGCGAGGGGGGGTGACGGTGCATGGAGCGCACTGGCGACCGCCCCGAGGGCCGTGCCGGGAGAGCCGACCGGAAGGGTCAGCGGGCAGGGTGGAGGGGAGCGAGCGCGCAGTGCGGGGATCTATGACTGCTGCCGTCCGGCATCGCTCTCACCTCCTTCTCATCTGCTTCTGGTTCCGTGCTCGTCTGAGGTACCGAGATCTCTCGGCAGAAGCAGACGGAGGAACGAGGTCACCCTAGACCTGGTCGAAGGCCCCGGCAAACCGCCCCGGCGGTAGCCGCCGAAGACACTGACGGGTAACAGGACAGGATGCCCGCCTTTACGTCGGGTTGTTAACATTCCTGAGAGTCGTCCGGCCATCGTTGCCCCGGACGGGAGGGTCTGACATGCCAGCCAGCCAGCAAGAAGTCCTGACCTCAGATCAGGTGCGCACGTCCCGCACGTCCACCGAGCACCGGCCTGAGCGGCTCTCGTCGCGCCGGGCGGAGATAGACCTCGCGCTCTCGGCGGTCGCCGACGGGCGGGGCGCATACGTCTGGACCGGGGAACCCGGCATGGGGGCGAGCACCACGCTCGAGCGCGTCCACGAGGCGTTGCACGGGGCGAGCGGTCCCCACCCGCCCCTGGTCCTGAGGGTCGCCCAGGCGGTGGGCCCGCAGCGTTCCGGCGGAGCGGTGCGATCGCTCGTGTCCCAGGTCGCCCAGGTCACCGGGTGCGCGGTGCCGGACCGGCTCGTGCGCCCGCTCGACGTCGCCGACCCGGAGTACGGGTACCTTCCCGAGGTCGGCGCGGTCGCGCTCGCCGAGTACCTGGAGGAGGCGGTGCCCGACCGCACGGTCGTGCTCCTCGCCGACGACCTCCACCTGGTCGACGAGATCAGCCGCGCCGTGGTCGTCGGGCTCGTCGCCCAGCGCCGCGCCGCGCTCGTGCTCCTCGCGACCGCCGTCCCCGGAGGCTTCGACCGCCCGCTGCCCTACCCGATCGAGGTCCGTGAGCTCGCGCCGCTGGGGCCGCCCGAGGCGCTGCACCTGCTGCTCGTCGAGGAACGCCTGGCCGTGGCCCCGCACGTCGCGGCGAGGCTCGCCCAGAACCTCGCGGGCAACGCGGCGGCGATCGCCCAGACGGCCCGGCTGCTGTCGAGCGAGCAGCTCGCGGGCACCGCGATCCTCCCGGACCCGCTGCCCCCGGTGCCCGCGGTCCGCACGCTGCTCGGCGACCGGCTCGACGGGCTCGCCCCCGAGGAGCGGCGTGCGCTGCTCGTCGCGGCGGTCGCGGTCGTCGAGCGCACGGACGTGCTGCTCGCCGCATCGGGGCTGAGCATCGAGGAGGTGCTCGACGGGCCGCTCTCGGGGCAGCTCTCGCTGGTCTCGGGTCGCTTCGCGTTCACGGACCCGCGGGTGCGCTCGCTGGTCCACGGTGACGCCCGCCTCGCGGACCGCACGGCCGCGCACCTGCGACTCGCGACGGTCCACACGGCGGTCGGCGAGGAGGACATCGCCACCTGGCACACGGCGCTCGCGACGCTCGCGGGGGACCCGACGCTCGCCCCCGGGCTCGTGTCCCTGGCCCAGCGTCTCCTCGAGCGCGGGGACGTCGTGTGGGCCCACGAGGTCGCGCGCGAGGCCGCGAGCCAGGCCGCCGCGGCGGACCGCGGCGAGGCGTACGTGGTCGCGGGGACGGCCGCGCTCCAGTCCGGTCACGTCCACGACGCCGCCGACTGGCTGCGGCGGGCTGCGCGCTGCGAGGGCGGCGTGAGCTCGGCCCGCATCCTGGGCCCGCTCGTCACGGCGCTCACGCACGTCCAGGGCCAGGTGCCCGACGACGTGATCGCCCCGTTCCTCGCGCTCGCGGACAACGACGACGCCTGCACCTGTTGCGTCGACCACGAGGGCCGTCCCCGCGACGCGGCCGGGGGGTGCGAGATCGGCGACGTCGTGCAGGGGCTCACGAGCGCGGCGACGCTGCACGCCGAGCGCGGTGACGGCGTCGCCGCGTCCCAGGCGTTCGACGCGGCGAAGCGGCTCGCGCGACGCTGCACGCAGGGGGTCGGCGGGCTCGACGTCGTGCGGTCCTGGCTCGCCAACTACGGGGTGGGGGAGCGCGGCAAGGGGGCCAACCTCCCTGGTTCGTGCCTCTCTCCGGAACAGGAGGCGTACGCGCAGGTCAGCCGCGCGATCGCGCTGGCCGACGAGGACGCCCTGGACGTCGCGGGCCAGGCGCTGGCCAGCGCGGTCGCGAACCTCGCGCCCGTACGGAACGGTGGCCGCTGGTTCGACGCCCCGTCCGGTGCCGTGACCCCGTACGTCGAGGCGCACCTGCGCCTCGCGCAGGTGCTCGTCCACTTCTGGTCGGGAAACATCACCAAGGCGCGCCGCGAGCTCGAGGAGGCGGCCTTCCGCCTGCCCGTCGGGCTGCCGTTCGCGGGGACCGGGGTCGCGGTCGCGCGCCGCCTCGACATGGCGGTGCACGGCAGCGTCGGGACGGTCGCGACCGCGCTCGAGGAGACCTGCTCGTGCCCGACGTCACGGCCGGTCCGGCTGGGGCTCCTCGTGGACCGGGCCATCGGTGCGTCGTTCGCGCGCCATCACACCCAGGCGGCGACGCTGCTCGAGCTGGCCGCCGAGACGGACCGGCGGGACTGCGCCCACATGCTGCACCTGCCCGGGATGGACGACGTCGAGGCCTGGGTGCTCGCCGGACGTCCTGACGCTGCCGAACGGGCGCTCGCCCGGCGGCGCGTCGAGGCCAAGGACCTCTCCCCGGCGAACCGGGTCGCGACGCTCGCCCGTGCAGAGATCGCCCTGGCGCGGCCGGAGGACTCGGTCGCCCTGCGCGACGCCGTCGCCTCGGCGGGCCGGGGGATCGCGTCGCCGTTCGAGCACGGGCGCACCGAGCTCTGTCTGGGCCGGGCGCTGACCCGCTGGGGAGACCTGCCCGCGGCCCACGAGCACCTGCTCTCCGCGGTCGAGCTCCTCACGCAGTCCGGGGCGTGGGCGTGGGCGAGGCAGGCGCAGGGGGAGCTCGCCGGTGTCCTCGAGCACCTCCACGCGCTCCAGGTGGCGTCCGCCCGCAGCGACCACGCGCCCGTGCCGACCACGACGCCGGGGGGAGGCGTCCCGCACGCGGGCGCTGCGCCGTCGGGCAGGCCGCGCCTCGCCGCGCGCGAGAGCGACGTGTCCGACGACGCCCTCGACGAGCTGCGCGCCCGCTGGGCCGACGAGCTCACCGAGCGGGAGCTCGACGTCGCGCTGCTGGTCGTCCAGGGAGGGTCGAACCGTGAGGCCGCGGACCAGCTCTACCTGTCCGTGCGCACCGTCGAGGTGCACCTCGGCCGCGTCTTCCGCAAGCTGGGGGTGCGCTCGCGGGTCGAGCTCGCGGTGCTCGCGCACCGGGTCGGACGATGATCCGGACGGGACGCGCGCTCGCCGCGACCCGTATGCGCCGCGCGGATACGTAGGGGGTAACACCTACGCGCCCGTGTGTATGTACGCGAGGTGAACAATGTGGGAAACGCTGATTCACGAGGGCGGGGTCGCTCCCTAGGGTCGGGGTGTTCCTGGGCAACGACGTCCGGGT
The DNA here is from genome assembly GCF_042789955.1 of Oerskovia sp. NPDC056781. Classification (NCBI taxonomy): domain Bacteria; kingdom Bacillati; phylum Actinomycetota; class Actinomycetes; order Micrococcales; family Cellulomonadaceae; genus Oerskovia; species Oerskovia sp. NPDC056781. The sequence goes on along the minus strand of NZ_JBHUAD010000050.1, from coordinate 2,057 downwards.
CACCGGGCACCGAGCCCCCAGCCAAGTGAGGCAGACACATGCGACTGAGAACCCCCCGAGGGCGCGCGAGGAAGGTGGCCGCGGGACTGACCGCAGCAGCCATGCTCGCGACGTCCCTGGTCGCCGGCACCGTCGCCGCGACCGCGACCCCCCTCTCCGCAGCCACCACGACCGCAGCGACCGGCGACAGCGCGATCAACGGCTACCGCAACGTCGCGTACTTCACCCAGTGGGGTGTGTACGGGCGCGACTTCAAGATGAAGGAGCTCCAGGACTCCGGCGCCGCCGCCGACCTGACGCACCTCAACTACGCGTTCGGCAACATCCACCACCAGACGCTCACGTGCTTCGAGGCCAACAAGGCGCAGGGCACGGGCCCCACCGGGTCCGACGGCGCGGGCGACGCCTGGGCCGACTACGGCATGGGCTACACAGCGGCCAACTCGGTCGCGGGCGTGGCAGACGCCTGGGACCAGCCGCTCGCCGGCTCGTTCAACCAGATCAAGCAGCTCAAGGCAAAGAACCCCCAGATCAAGGCCATGCTGTCGATCGGTGGCTGGACCTGGTCCAAGAACTTCTCCAAGGCCGCCGCGACCGACGCGAGCCGCAAGAAGCTCGTGTCGTCCTGCATCGACCTGTACCTCAAGGGCAACCTCCCCGTGATCGACGGCCGCGGCGGCCCCGGCTCGGCGGCAGGCGTGTTCGACGGCTTCGACATCGACTGGGAGTGGCCCGGCTCGCCCAACGGTGAGGTCGGCAACATCGTCGACGTCGCCAACGACAAGGCGAACTTCAAGGCCCTCCTCAAGGAGTTCCGCACCCAGCTCGACGCCTACGGTGCGACGACGGGCAAGAAGTACCAGCTCAGCGCGTTCCTCCCGGCGAACCCCGACGACATCGCGTCCGGCGGCTGGAACGACCCCGAGAACTACCAGTACCTCGACTTCGGGAACATCCAGGGCTACGACCTGCACGGCGCCTGGAACAAGACCCTCACGGGCCACCAGGGCAACCTGTACGACGACCCCACCGACACGCGCCCGGCGAACCGCCGCTACAGCGTCGACAAGGCCGTCAAGGCTTACCTCGACGCCGGCGTCCCCGCGAAGCAGCTCACCATGGGCCTCGCGATGTACGGACGAGGCTGGAAGGGCGCGACGTCGTCGGCCCCCTGGGGTGTCGCGACCGACGCCGGACCCGGCACCTGGGAGGCCGGCAACGAGGACTACGACAAGCTGAAGAACCTCGGCACCGGGTACTACGACCCGGTATCGGTGGCCTCGTGGCGTCACGACGGCAACCAGTGGTGGAGCTTCGACGACCCGAAGTCCGTCGCCGTGAAGGGCGACTACATCGCCGCCAAGAAGCTCGGCGGGGCCATGTGGTGGGACCTCACGGGCAACCAGGACGGATCGCTCCTCAAGGGCCTCGCGACGAAGTTCCGCGCGGCACCGGCCGGGCCGGTGATCGGTGACCCGACGGGTGGCGGCGGGACGACCGGTGGCACCACGGGCGGGACGACCGGCGGGACGACCGGTGGCACGACCGGTGGGACGACCGGTGGGACCACGGGTGGGACGACCGGTGGCACGACCGGTGGCACGACCGGTGGGACCACGGGTGGGACCGGGACCGAGTGTGCCGCGGCGTGGACCGCGACCGGTACCTACAACGGCGGAGCGACGGTCTCCCACAACGGCAAGAACTACAAGGCCAAGTGGTGGACCCAGAACGAGACCCCCGGCACGGCCGGTGGCCCCTGGGAGCTCGTCGGTACCTGCGGCACGTCTGGTGGGACGACCGGTGGCACCACTGGCGGGACGACCGGTGGCACCACTGGCGGGACGACCGGTGGCACGACCGGCACCGGGACCTGCACCGCCCCCGCCTGGTCCGCCACGGCGGTCTACGTCGGTGGGGCTCAGGTCTCGCACGACGGTCAGAAGTACACCGCCAAGTGGTGGACGCAGAACAACGTCCCCGGGGCCGAGCAGTACGGCCCGTGGCAGGCGCTCGGCGCCTGCTGAGAGTCGAGCCGGGGGGGGGGGGCCCCCCCC